>CAXNFZ010000116.1:0-8678 GCA_964201495.1 Chloroflexota bacterium
CGTTCGTCGGCCGAACGCTGCAAACGTTGCTCGATGCGTACTGCCGACGAATGGAGAGGGGTCAGGGGTGAGGTTCTGAATCTGAGAGGGGTCAGGCGTGAGGTCTTCAGCCAAATACCTGACGCGCAATTGCATCCAGCAGAAGAGGCAACTGGCGGACGACGTCGTCATTGGTGAACCGGATGACACGTACGCCGTATGCCTCCAGTGTTGCTGTGCGTGCGGCATCGCGAGCCCGAGCCGCCGTCCCTTCATGTACGCTGCCGTCGATCTCGATTGCCAGCTTCGCTTCGGCGCAGTAGAAGTCGACGATGTAGCCGGCAATCGGATGCTGACGGCGGAAACGTAGGTCGCGGAGCTTTCGCCCGCGCAGTGCTGCCCATAGGATGCGTTCGGCCTCGGTCGGATTGCGGCGATAGGCACGCACCACGCTGCGAATAGATTTGGATGGTCCTGCATGGAACATGATCCGAGTATGTGGATCGGCATGCGGAAATCAAGCAACTCGTCGGAAGCACTATGAGGTGCGGCGGATCAAAAACTTACGAAGACCTCACCCCTTCCCCTCTCCATGGTGATTCCGCTTTGCATGGATGACGGCGTGCGTCAGCAGTGAACGCGGAATCGCCACGGAGAGGGGCGGTCGGGTGCCGCAGACGCACGCACGGGGAACGTCGGTGCTCTGCCTGGACTTGCACAAGTTCGGGAAGACCGTCGCCGTTGCTCCGGACGAAGTCTGGTGGAACTCGGCCGCCCCTCTCCGTTCGTCGGCCGAACGCTGCAAACGTTGCTCGATGCGTACTGCCGACGAATGGAGAGGGGTCAGGGGTGAGGTTCTGAATCTGAGAGGGGCGGTCGAGCATCGCGGACGCACGCACGGGGGAACGTCGGTGGTCTGCATATGCGTGTGTTTCGTAGCGAGCTACGAAATTTCGTAATCGACACTACGAAATTTCGGTAATCGACTGCATCCGTATCGCTGTATAAACCTTCAGGAATGCATAGCTCGATGCAACATTGAGGCCGGACGATGTGTTCGCTGCGTGCAGACTACGCTGTTTTGCAGCGCGTATGCCTGCCGTAGTAGTACGTTCGTGGTCTCGTTTTCGGTTGCCTCGAGATCAAAAGGTCGTATCTCGTATATGGAAGAGAAAGTCAAATGTCCGTTCTGCGCAGAGCAGATCCAACCCGAAGCGCTGATTTGCCGATTTTGTGGCCGTGATCAGCCGGCCAGGGCGACGCCAGTGGCTAGCTCTGCGTTGACCAAGCTGCCCTATTGTGAGGGAAATATCGCGGTCGACCTTGCTGCAGTGATGGTGAAGTCCACGGTGTATCCCATTCCGTCGATCGTGAAGGTCACCGTCGTAGAGAGAAAAAAAGACTTCTACGTCGAAATCGACACGCGCGACCGCAAGACATATCGCTTCTGTTTCACCGATTCAGAGCAACGAGCGGTGGCCCTTGCAACGGCGATCGTCGCTGCATGCAATCGCAGGCAGGCTGCGTAGCAGTGATTGGCCTGCGCATCGGCTCTCGAGTGCGATGCGTTGCGCATGAAGGACCTCAAAAATGGATTTGCAAAGTCAAATGGTCGTACATCGCAGGAAGGAAACGGGTGGGGCGGGTGCGCCGAAATGGCTCTATGTGGTCGGTGCACTGTTTGCCTGCATCGTGCTGGTAGGTTTGGCGGGGCGCAACTCGAGTCCGGCAGCGAGCAGCTCTTCGGCCGATTCGGCCAAAGCCGGCGCCGCTGCCTCTCCCCGTCCCACATCGACGCCGCGCCCACCGCCGACAGCCGTCGTGGGCAACTCACGGAGTAATCCTGCCCCGATGCAGAGAGGAATTGAGGTGGGCGAATACCTCGTCGGAGTGAACGGAGTTCGACGTCCAGCCGATAGCATCGTAGAAGCTGGGAATATGTTCAACCAGGATGTGGAAGCCGGTTATGAATACATTCAGGTATTCGTCACCGTCGGATGCATGCGACAGGCGAGTGCGAAATGCAACGTGATGCCTTATCAGTTCGAAATCATCGGCTCGGACGGAATCGTCCATGAGCCTGCGATCGTCGTCGGCGTCGACGGCATGCTTGAGACGGTCGAGTTCTACGGAGGGGCGAAGGTCGAACAGAAATCATTGTTCTTCCGTATTCCCAAGCAGGATTTGCAGCCGATCCTGAAGTTCAAAGCCGGGCTCGTATTCGGAGACGATGCATTCATTTACCTGGGATCGTAGGCTCAGTACAGGGTGACGAATCTGTCTGCTGAGGCTTGTGGCGTTCGGCATTCGCATCACCTGATTACTTGCAGGGAGGGTGGGGGCAGGTGATATCTCCTTCTCCCTCCCGCCCCTGCGGCAATGGCGTCGTATGCGACATGAAGTCCGAGGTTCTACCTGTGAACCTGCTCCGTGGAAATCAATACGCGCTGTGGTGATGTGATGCGGACGCGGTCGGTTTCTTTGCTGCGATACGTCGGTGAATCATCAAGTGCGGCTACCACAAAGCCGGCAATTTGTGACATGTCTGGTTTGCCATCCCAAAAATAGAATTCAACGTCGACCATGGCGGATTCTCCTGGGGCCAGCGTGCTCGGCGACGTATAGCTCGAATCCACGCCGATGACTCTGCCGTCCGTTCCGTACAGCGTAGTGAACACTTTGACGAAGGTGTGCGGCACACTGTCCTGATTCGTGACCTGGACGGGCACGTGGATGGCATCATAGCTATCGAGATACGCGTCTGACACGGTGAATTCCATCACGTATGGCTGTTCATCTGTTTCACGGTACTCAATCAAGAAATCTACCGTTGTCCATGTTGGCTCATCATTGACAATCATCAGGAATGGGGAATTGCTATTCGGTATGATGAGTCCGATATATGCATACGTGTAGTCAGTCCCGACCACCGCGCCTGCGTCGTTGCGGAAAATAGCAGTGATCTTGGCGAAGCGAATCGTCGAGGATGTTTCGTTTCGAATTTCGCCGACGATATATTGGCTACTCGACCAAGTGTAAGGTCTAAAAGCACTTGCTTTACGAACGCTCACTAAGCCGGATGGAGGCGGCGTCTCCGTTGGCAGAGGAAGTGGTGTTTCTGTTGGCAGCGGAAGTGGCGTTTCTGTTGGTAGCGGTGCATCCGTCACTGTGGCGACCGCGATTGTTGTGGCCCGCACGGTCGGCGTGGACGCAACAGGGCTTTCAGTAAATGATGCTCGCTCCAACGCAATCGGCGCGTATACGCAAAAAACACACGAGAGACTTACCTCCGCATCGACATTTTGAAACTGCTGCCCCTGATTTACTAGCAGCAATGCTACGAACGATATAAGCCATTTCAACATACTGTGTCGCATTTACGAAAACTATAACAGTATATAAATTTGTCTAATTAACTAAAAAATTTTGTCTATGGAATTTTTAGATTACTTCTACGACATGTAGGTTATATTTGTAACTGCCGAAATATAGAGCATTGGGGTGGCGAAATACAGGTCTGCAGCCTGGGCTGTTTTGGTGGACCATAAATGCGGCGCAAGTTCCCTGGCTTCACCCCCTTCATCACACCCCGAACTCGTACGGCTTCCACTGCGAATCGTCGCTGACGGCGCGCTGGCCTGGGCGTGGGTGCGTCGTCGTCCAGCCCTGTGCGCCGCTGCGCAGTTCAGCGTAGAGCGCCTCGATGGCGGCGTGGTCGATGCGCGGCGTCACGGCCGCGGCTGCCGCGCGCTCGCGCAGCGCGCGCACCTGTACGCCCAGCGACTCGACCGCCTTCGCGTAAATTGCTGCGCCGTACTCCGGCGACGCTTCACCGGCGTTCTCGCCCTGCGCCAGCCGTCCGCCCGCCGCCGCGTCCTGCGCACGATCGAGCAGCGACATGTCGACCAGCTCGGGCTTCAGGTGCCACAGCAGCGACACTTCGTAACGGCCGGCGTGGTCGCCCGGAAATCCGGGGGCGAGCTCGAATTCCATGAGGGCCTTGACCGGCATGCCGAAGCGCGCGGCGAACGCGTCGCCCCACGCCTGCAGGTCGTGCTCGTTGCCGCCGCCGTGGCCGGTCAGCACCAGCGCCGCACGGAAGCCGGCATTGGCGAACGCGCGCAGCTGATACAAGTACTGCAGGCAGAACACGTGCGGCGGAATGCTCGCCATGCGCGCGTTGTGCTCGCCGACGGTGTCCTCGAGCCAGCGCGCGTGGTAGCCCGTTTCGTGAATGTGATACGCCTGCGTCGGCGCGACGATGCCGCCGTACCGCGCGGCTGCGGCATCGCAGAACGCGTCGGCTGCGTGCATGTCCATGCCGATCGCGGCGACGTGGCCGTGCGGCTCACACAGCCCGACCGGCAGATAGACGATCGGGCAGTCGTTCAGTCGTTCGACGAACTCGAGCGGGCGCAGGTCGGCCCAGCGGACGCGTGTGGTGTTCATAGTCTGTGTGTCGATCAAGCTTGTGAGCCCGGTTACATGACCTGGCTGTTGTAGAAGTTGTGCAGCCAGCGATGGCGGCGGCGCAGCGTCTCGAAGATTTCCGCAGAGAGCGGCGGCTCCGCGAGCGCGGCGATATTTTCGTCTGCGAAGCGCGTCACGTGCATCGAGGCGATGGCGACGGTCACGCCTGGATCGTGCAGCACGAACTTGAGCGCCAGCGCCGCGAGCGACGCGGCGTGCTCCGGCACGAACTGGCGCAGCGCGTCGACGCGGCGGATGTACTCGGCGCGCGGCCCCTGGTCGAAGTAGGCGGCGCGGTAGTCGCCTGACGCGAATTCCATTTCAGGCGTGAGGAAGCCGGTGAGTCCGCCTTCGTCCAGCACGCAGCGCGCGATGACGGCCACGCCGCGCTCGCGGCAGAGCGGCACCAGGCAGTCGAGTGCGGTCGGGTCGAAGATGTTGATCACGGTCTGCACCGAGTCGATCGCGCCGGAAAGCACCAGCGGCAGGCCGACGTCGTGGCGCTGATCGGGCAGGCTGACGCCGATGGCGCCGATCAGGCCGCGTTCGCGCAGCGCGCGCAGCTCGTCGAGCCAGTAGCCTTCGACTCCCCAGTTCGGCCAGTACAGATGCAGCTGCATGCAGTCGATGCGGTCGACGCCGAGCGTGCGCAGCGAGGTCTCCGCTGCGTGCGTAATTTGACCGCGCGGAAAGACTTCGGCGACCGGGGTGGGGAAGCCCCACTGTTCCTTCGGTCCAAGCGCATTCACTTTGGAGGCGATGAACGGCCGCGCGCCGTTCCATTGCTGCAGCGCCTTGCCGATGACGGACTCGGACGGTCCGTAGGCGCGCGCGGTGTCGATCATTGTGACGCCGCGTTCGAGTGAATGCAGCACCGAGCGGACGGCGCTGTCTTCATCGACGGAGCCGAACACGCCGGCAAATCCGAATGCGCCGAATCCGAGGCGCGAGACGGGCGAAGAAGCGTAGGGAAAGTGTGTGTGGAGCATCGGGGTTTTCAGGGTCGTATCTGCGCCGGCGACGTGCACGGCTCGGCGACGGGTCGATGCTGAATTTTGCTTCAGAACGGCGAGGGAGGCGAATTGCCCGCTCGTGAACTTTGCCGCGAGCAGGCTGGCGGCACAGTTCTGAAGCATGTCGACGTTCAGTTTGCCGAGCTCGGTGCGGCTGAAGTCCGTGGTGAGGCGATGTCGCGGACAGACGTGCACGGTATCTTTTTCTGCGTGGAATTGAGCTGAGGCCGATCGCGCAACGGTGTCATGCTTCGTGCGGTTGATGCAGATCCTGCGCTGGGGCTGTTGGCGCTTTCCGCGGTGCCTGTCGGGGCAACGCTGACGGAGCAGCGCACATTTCTCGATGCTGAAGCACATGAGGTGCGTATTGGTTTGTATGGTCGCTCGGACGGGAGGCGAGTGGGCGCAGTGGACTTGAACGGCGTTCCGTTTGCTGATGCAGAGATTCGCCTTCCTGTAGGTTCGTGTTGAGGTCAGGCAAGCGTTGCCTGTGAAGTTCTGCTTGTGCAGCGTTGCACCTCCGACGCGCATGTGTAGCGCGTCAATTCCTGCCACAGGCGACCGTTCGCAAAAAAACTGCTTAAGTACGAATGTTCGTAGCGCATAACTCCCGTAAGTGGGGTACGATATTTCAGTCGGCGGAGGAGTGAAGTGTGGAATTCAGGATAGTCCCTGGCTGCCATGCATCAGTGCGCTGGCATACATACATGAATTCTGCTCACTTGCGATGCCTGATGACGGTGATGATTTCCATCGCTGTTGCGCTGTCCACTTCGCTTCGCCCTGCTCCCGCGCAGGGCGATCCCATCGAGTCAACCTCGACGCCGGACGCTGCGCTGGCGCCGATGCCGCTGCAGGGGACTTCGGTCGAGCCGACCGGGACGCCGCCTGCGGTGGATGCACTGTCCACGGACATCCCGCCGCAGGCCGCACGAAGTCCGGAATTTGCGCCGGGCGTGCTGCTGGTCGGCGTTCCGGCAGTGGCCAGCCGCGGCGCGACATCGCCGATCGACGCGGTGCTTGCGCAGGTGGGCGGCACCGGTGCTGAGCGCTTGTTTTCATCGGGGCCGGGCGAAGTGGCTGCGCGCGGCGCAGCGGCGCCCGCGACCGACGTCTATCGTATTCAGCTGCCTGATGGCGCGGATGTGCTGGCCGCGGTCGACGCGCTGCAGAAGAGCGATGTGACGTTCGCCGAACCAGATTACCTGGCACAGGCGATTCCTGTCGAAATTGCGCAGACCACAGGCAACAAGGCACAGGCGGCAGCAGCGACGCCGAACGATCCGCTGTACGCGGGCCAGTGGGGCTTGACGAAGATCAACGCGGCCTCGGCGTGGAACGTGGTGACCGGCACGCCCGGCACTGTCATCGCCATGATCGACAGCGGCATCGATCTCGCGCATCCGGATCTCTCGACGCGGCTGTGGGTCAACCCGGGCGAAATTTCGGGAAATGGCATCGACGACGACAACAACGGATATATCGACGACGTCAACGGCTGGAACTTCGTCGGCAAAAACAACGACGTCGCCGACGACAGCGGCCATGGGACGCAGGTGGCGGGTGTAGCTGCGGCGGCGGGCGACAACGGCATCGGCATCGCCGGCGCCTGCTGGGACTGCCGCATCATGGTCGTGAAGGCCATGCAATCGAACGGCGTCGCGAACTACTCGGACATCGCCGCGGCGGTGAACTACGCCGCCGCGAAGGGCGCGCGCGTGATCAACCTGTCGCTCGGCGGCTACGCCGATTCGACCGCGCTGCGCACGGCGATTCAAAACGCGACCGGCAGCGCGGTGATCGTCGCTGGCGCCGGGAACGACGCTGCGCAGGATCGCTTTTACCCTGCGGCGTATTCCAGCGTGCTCGCCGTCGCGGCGACGACCCTCACCGATACCAGGGCCAGTTTTTCGAACTATGGCGACTGGGTCAGCCTGGCGGCGCCGGGCGAGGCGATCACGACGACGTTCCTCGGCGGCGACTACGGGCCCGGCTCGGGGACGAGCATGGCTGCGCCGTTCGTGGCGGGGCTGGCCGGGCTGCTGCGGTCGCAGCGGCCGAGCTGGAGCACGGCGCTCGTGCGGCTGCAGCTGCTGCAGACGGCGCAGAAGTTATCGGGGAGCGGCCTCGGCCGCGGCCTGCCGGACGCGGCGCGGGTGGTGCAGGACCCGCAGCCGCTGCTCAGCCTGACGAGCTACACGGTCAACGATAGGGTCAACGGCCGGCCGACGGCGGGCGATGTTGTGACGATCGTGGTGAACGTGGCGAATGAGTGGCTCGACGCGACCGGCGTGACGGCCACGCTGAGCACCACGAGCACGGCGGCGACGGTAGGCGTGGGCAGCGTGGCGATCGGCGACATCGCGTCGGGCGAGACGAAGGCCGGCGGCGCGCTGACGTTCGGCGTAGCGACGAACGCCGGCTACTCGCGCGCCATACCGCTGACGGTGCGGCTGACGGCCAACGGCGGCGCGTACGCGCGCAGCTTCCCAATTACGGTGACGACGCGCAGTAGTTCGGAGTCCGTCTGCGGGACAGTTCTTAATGAAGACGATGAGTCGCAGAAAGAGATGCTGTGGACGAACGACAAGACGTACGTGGTCACCTGCGACATCGGTGTGTCACAGGACTACACCCTGACGATCCAGCCGGGGACGCGCGTGGAGTTCCAGGGGACGTACACGCTGAGCGTGGGTGGAACGCTGATCGCGGATGGGACGGCCGATCAGCCGATCCGTTTCGAGCCGCTGACGGAGGGCGGAGCGTGGACCGGGCTGTACTACCGCGAGAGCGCGGCCGACGCGCGGGTGACGAATCAGGGCGTTTACCAGGGCGGAAATATTCTGCGCAACGTGCAGGTGCGCGGCGCGGCGCGCGGCATTCGCTGTGCGGCGACGACTCTATTTCTTTCATATGTGGCGGTGGATGGCGGGGGGATGAACTGCACGACGGGACAGGGCAAGAGTGCGCTGAGCGGGTCGCCGGTGCAGGGGCCACCCGCGGTGGGGGGCTCGGCGGTGAAAATTGCCGCGGGTGAAAGCCGTACCTGTGCATTGACAAGCGGGGGCGGGGTGAAGTGCTGGGGCTCCAACAGCTATGGCCAGCTGGGGAACGGCGGGACGACGCCCGCGACCACGCCGCAGGCCGTGACCGGGCTGAGCAGCGGGGTGGTGGCGATCGCGGCGGGCTACTATCACACGTGCGCGGTGACGAGCG
>CAXNFZ010000117.1:0-8584 GCA_964201495.1 Chloroflexota bacterium
ATTCAGCAGGGCATTACGGCGCAGGGCATCCATGTCGAAGATGACGTATGGCTTGGCTCGGGTGTGGTGGTGACCGACGGAGTGCGCATCGGAAAGGGGGCGGTGGTGGCGGCGGGCGCGGTAGTGACGAAGGACGTCCCGCCGCACACCGTCGTCGGTGGGGTGCCGGCGAAAGTGATTTGAGCGATCACGATTGAAAAAGCTCGGATGGCGCGCGGGATGGTATTTCTGTCGGAGGAAGAAGGAGCAAGACGCTGAGGCTCGATCAGCCCGGATGTCGAAACATCTGCGTGTTCTGAAACTCCGTTGTACCAGGGGCGATCTGCCGCCACGATCCTGTGCGGCAGAACAGCGACGGGGAGAACGATTCATGGGGGGGAAATGACGCAAGACGCAGAAGTGCTTCGGGCGCCGCGGCTGTCCGTGGTGATACCGGCTTACAACGAAGAAGACGGCATTGCGACGATCGTCGAACGCGTGCTGTGCATGCGGCCGGCATTGAGACAGGCCGGCGTCGCCGACACGGAATTGATCGTCGTCGACGACGGCAGCCGCGATCGCACCGCGGAGATCGTGAGCGGTTATGCAGACGTGCGACTGATTCGGCATACGCGTAATCGCAATTATGGCGGCGCGTTGAAGACCGGCTTTCAACATGCGAATGGTGAACTGCTTGCTTTTCTGGATGCCGACGGCACGTATCCGCCGGAATTTTTGCCGCAGATGTGCCGCGCTGCGATCGCCGGAGCAGAAATGGTCGTCGGATCGCGCATGGCCGGTGAGCGCAACGACAGCCCGGCCGTGCGCAAGTTCGGCAATTTTTTGTTCGCGCAGCTGGTGAGCCTGCTGGGTGATCATCGGGTGACGGATGTGGCGAGCGGCATGCGCGTGTTTCATCGCGAAGTGCTGATGCGACTGTATCCCCTGCCGGATGGGCTGAACTTCACGCCGGCGATGAGTACGCGCGCGATGCACGAGGGTGTGCGCGTGACCGAGATGGCGATTCCGCACGCGGAACGCCTTGGGCGGTCGAAGCTTGGCGTGCTGCGCGACGGCTGGCGATTTTTGTCTTCGATCGTGTGGGCGACGCTGCCGTACAACCCGGCGCGGCTCTTCGGAATTTTTGGGACGCTGGGAATTTTTATTGCTTTACTGTGTGCGGTGATCGTCGTCGGCCTGCGCCTGACTGGCATAACCGAACTGGGACCTGGTTCACTGCTGGCTGTGCAGGGTGCGGTCGTATTCGGCGTCTCCGGGGTCAGCCTGTTCACGCTGGGCATGACGTTCAACTATCGTAACTACTCAGGCCTAAATCAGTATTTCCCGCGAAACGCGCTATTCCTTCCCCCTTCGGGGGAAGGAATAGCGCGTTTCGCGTTGGAAAAATGGATGGCCTGAGTAGTTACCGTATTTCACGATTGACGATCAGCTGATGTATGCGCGCATGGCGCGAGGGGAATTCGAGCCGGTGCAGGTGGTGGCGGAAGATGCCGTCGACGCCGCAGCAACGATCGATGTGAGCGGCACATTGCATCTGGCATATGCGGTGGGCGGTGTGAATGCTGGATCGGCAGGAATTTATTACAGCAGGCGCACGGGGCAGGCCAAACCTGTATTGGTGGCGGCATCGCCGTATTTGCGTGGAGCGAAAGCTGGTGATGTGCAGCTGGGCGTCGCTGCTGACGGCACCGGAAATATTTTGGTCGTCTGGCGTCAGCGCGGCGAGGTGCGGGGACGATTCGTGCGGTCAGACGATGGAGGTCGCAGCTGGTCGGAGCCGCAGGAAATTGCGCCGCGAAACGGTCTGCTCGGTGCGCACGCGTTCGTATCGACGGAGGCGGTGGGGTCTGGGGAGTTTCTGCTGCTGTGGCGTGATCTGGGCGTTGCAGGATGCGGCATCATGCAGCGGCGTTCGAGCGATGGTGGTGTGACATGGGATGGTCCCCAGCGTGTGCTTGAAGATGCGGCGCCGTGCCCAGCTGAATGGCGTCTGCAGCGGCGTGACGGCGGAGTGTGGCTCATGGGTGCGCCGCAGGCCGGGGTGATTTTGCTGGCGCAACGAGAGGGAGACATCTGGTCGCGCGTCGGCACGGTGCAAATGACGGCGCTGGAAGATGCGCGCGGTGCTGGGGTATCGCTGCCTTGGATCTGCGTTCGGCGGATCGCGTCTCGGATTGATCGGCTGCGACGGACGAGGTGACGTATTTGTGGTGGTTAGCCGCGGGGGCAGTGACGAATTCGTCGGCGACGTGCGGGCGCGATGGAGCCTGCCGCGCACGTTGTATGCAGCGGAGCTTGCGCCGCACATGGTGGTGGCGGCGCATGGAAAGGACGGAGATGGGTTCGTCGGATGGACGAGCGGGCGCAGCATCGTCGATGCGGATGAGTCGGTATTGATGCTGAGTGCGCGGGTAAGCGGTCAGTGGCGGCCGGCGCAGAGCGTGCTGCAGGTGTATGACGCGGAATTCGGGACGACGCGTGCAAGTGCGGTGCGTCGGCCGGCGCTGGTTGTGGATGATCGGCGAGTGCATGCGGTGTGGCAGGGCGGGAGCAGCGGGCGCGCGTATTACAGCAGCGCTGCGCGGCGCGATGCAGAGACGCGCGAAGGCTGGTCGGTGCCTGTGGCGCTGCCAGCGCCAACGCAGATCGGCGGCGCTCCGGCGCTGGTGATCGATCCGCAGAACGGCGCACTGGTGGTGATGTATGCAGTGCCGTACAACGAGGAGCGGGGCGTGTACGTAGTGCGATCCGAGGACGGCGGGGTTACGTGGCGCGAGCCGCGCAAAGTGATCGATGCGACTGTCTGGCCGGCGGTCGACCAGGTGCAATTGGCCATAGATCCGCGCACGAATGCGTGGCACACGATATTTTTGCAGATGGCCGCTGCCGATGGTCGCGGCTGGCGTGCGCTGCGACATGCGTATTCGAACGATGGGGGTGAGACGTGGACGTCGACGAAGATTGTGCTGGCCGAAGGCGATTTGAGTGCGCCGCGGCTGGGTTTGCTCGGCGACGGACGCGTCGTTGTGATTTGGAATCGTGAGCGGCCGATCGAGGCGCAGGTGAACGACGAATCCGCGGCGCCGTATGAGACGTGGAGCCGCACGTCGCGGGATGGTGGGCGCTCCTGGACGGCGCGCGCGCGTGTACCGGGATTTGGTGCGATCAGTGGTGAACCCGCATTGGTGACAGACGCAGCTGGGCGCGTCTTTCTGGGGGCAGTCGGAAAGACGGACGAGGCTACGGCAGTGTTGTTGACGACCAGCTTTGATGAGAATGGATGGCTGGCGCCGGATATGGTCGTGCTGCATCAGCCGGCAACGAAAGAGAACACGCTGGCGCTGCTCGTCGACGGGCGCAAGGGCACGCTGGATGCGGTGTTGCGTGTGGCCGTGCTGCAGGCGGACGGCACCGTGCGCGCGAGGATCGATACGCTGCAGCGTCAGATCGAGACAGTTGCTGCTGCGGCGAAAATTTCGACGGCAGTGCCGACGGCCGCACCTGCACCGACGACGGAATCACGCAAGGTGTTGTCAGCGACGCCGACGGCGCTGGTGATCACGATGATGGAGACGGAGCAGGCAGCGAGCGTCTTTTCGCCGCTCATGTGGGGAGCGCTGAGCGCTGCGGGGCTGGTGGGGATTGCGCTTGCCGTGTGGCGCGTGCGCAGGATGCGGCGGTGAGATCCGCGAAACCGGACGACGGACACAAGTCCGTCGTCCGGCGTCAGTTTAGAACATGTTCCAGAGGTACTGGTTGTAGACCTCGTGGTGGTACTGCACTTCCTGCGGCTTGACGAAAGTGCCGAGGAGGCGGGCGCAGCGGTCGGCAGAGGCCTGCTTCAGGTCAGCGTAGCGGCCTTTGACGTCGGCGCCGAGGAGCGAAGTGGTCCAGTCTGCACCGCGGAAGTTTTCGATGGCGGTGTAGACGTTGTCGGGCAGGTAGCGCGAAGCCTGGCGCAGGTTTGCGTCGGCGGCGATGCTGCCTTCGAGGCCGGTCTTGAAGACCGAGAGCATGACCATGTAGGGGTTGGCGTCGGGGCCGACGGAGCGGACTTCGACGCGCGAGCTTTTCTCGTTGCCGATCGGAATGCGAACCATCGAGCCGCGGTCGGTGGCGGAAGCCTTGATCTGATTCGGCGCTTCGAAGTGCGGGTCGAGGCGGCGATATGCATTCACGCTGGCGTTGAGCATCAGGCAGATGTCGTTGCCGTGGGTGAGGATGCGGTCGACGAACTGCCAGGCGAACGGGCTGAGCTTCTCGACGCCGGTCGGGTCCCAGAACAGGTTTTTGCCGCCCTTGGTGATCGAGATGTTGGTGTGCATGCCGTTGCCGTTGATGCCGACGACGGGCTTGGGCAGGAAGCTGGCGGTCATGCCGAGCTTGGTGGCGACCTGGCGGCAGATCAGCTTATAGAGCTGGATCGTGTCGGCGGCGGCAACCACTTCGCTGTACGAGTAATTGATTTCGAACTGCGACGGCGAGACCTCGGGGTGATCCTTTTCGTTCTGGAAGCCCATGGCGCGCTGCGCTTCGGCGCTGGTGTCGATGAACGTGCGCAGCGAGTCGCCGGGCAGCGAGTGATAGTAGCCGCCGGTGTTGACGAACTCGAACTTGCCGGTCTCGTGATAGCGGCGCTCGGCGTCGACGCCCTTGAAGAGGAAGCCTTCGATTTCGTTGGCGGCGTTGAGCGTGTAGCCGTGCTCGTCGTGCATTTTCGCGGCGAAGCTCTTCAGCACACCGCGCATGTCGGCGGAATAGGGCGTGCCGTCTTTGTCGATGACTTCGCCGAAGACCATGACTTTGCCGGGGCCGAAAATATCTGCCGGCGCCCAGTAGAACGCGGCCCAGTCGATGTTGAGGCGCAGGTCCGACTCGCGCTGCGCGGTGAAGCCGCGGATCGACGAGCCGTCGAACGTCAGGTTGTCGTACGACTTGAGCAGGAACTTCTTGTCGTAATCGAGCATGTGCAGGCGGCCTTCGAGGTCGCTGAACAGCACGGTGACGGCTTTAATGCGCTTCTCGTCGGTGAGGTAGCGCAGGCGTTCCTCGGCGATCTGGTCCGCAGACACCCGCGCAAGGCGCTGCGACTTGGCGGCGAGGTTCATTTCCTCCAGTTTGTCGTAGGGAAGCTCGAGGAAATCGCGAAGTGAATCAGACATGAAACTCCTTGATGGAAAAAAGATAAGGACGTGACGACTCCGATGAATCAACGGAAAGTCGTCACGTCCTGGTGACCAACATGTTCAGTTTGGCTGACGGGCGACATTATAGTCAAGCTGCCGGGGGCGTCAAGGGGGTGGGGTGTATTCGCCGTTTGAGGCGAGGTTCGGCAGCAGATTTTCCTCACGCGAAGCCGCGAAGAACGCGAAGGAAAAAGCATTTATCGCTTTTCCGCGCCTTCGCGTGAGGAAAATTCTTCAGCGACGGAATTCAGACCCCTTCGCGTTCTTTGTGGCTTCGCGTGAGAAATGTATTCATCCCAAACGCCGGATGCACCTGAGGGGTGCGGTTTGTTTTGCGTGCGCCGACGAAGCTGTGGATTCGATGCAGCAGACGCAGTCGCCCAAGTGCCGCATTCTTGAAAACGCCTTGATAGCAGCGCTGAAGCAGCGCATAGGCGCTCTAGGTTGCGGAGTGAAATCGGACGCGGTTCGTCATTCGCACGGGCGGCAGGTGCGCATACGCTTCCCACTGCGCCTTGAAGCGTTCCTGCGCCATGCGGTACAGCTCGATGTCATAGCGGTTGAGGTCTTCGATGATCTGAAGAATTTCTCGCTGCTGTGACGCGTCGAATAGAAAGTCGAATAGAGAGATGGAAGAAGTCGATGCGCCGTTCGTGCGGGAATTGATATTTTTCTTGGGGCCTTCTCCACACTGAGTCCGATCGCGGCGCCGATCATGCGGGCTGTGTCGTCGAGCCTTTCGGTGAGGCCGACGAAATTGATGGCCTGCAGGTGCTGTTGGGCAGCGATGAAATCGGACTCATTCGCCGGCGGCGCCCAACTTATTACGGGGTTGTCGTCACGAATCGATGTACCGAAAAAGGTACGGGAGAGGCTTTTGCACTGTCGGTTTTCATAGCGTGTGCGGAGTGTCTCCGACTGCAGTACTCGTAGAAAATTACCTTTGCGCAGCGCTTCTTCTTCTTCATCTGTGATGAGGGGTTTCAATCTGGCTATATTTGCCAACACATTTGTATTTAGGCTGTTCTGGTCATAGAACATATGCGAGATCGTGCGTGCGATGGGATCACGCAGCACGGTGCAGCGCAGCGTCCCGGGCTGCAGCAGGTGATCCGGCAGCCAGGCGAGGTGGCCGTCGACGTAGTCGTAGGCGTGAAATGAATCGACGTAGGACACATCTTCGTACTGAGAACTCACCAGTGAGCGATACATCGGGTAGGCGCGGCGCAGCACTGAGCTGAGCGAGGTGCCGCTGGTTTTATGGATGTGGAGAAAGTACAGAGGAGAGGTGTTCATCAGCAGATAGGTTCTACAATTTTGCATCGATGAAGCCGATTCAGACTTACAACCCGCTTATTGGACGGGACGTGCTTAGCATTACCGACTTTACCAAGGACGAAATCAGCGCTGTGCTGGCGCAGGCGGCGCGTTTCGAAAGCCGTCTGATCCAGGATCGCTGGCCGCTGCAATTGCTCAGCGGCCGCATCTGCGCGACGGTATTCTATGAGCCGAGCACGCGCACGCGCCTGTCGTTCGAAAGCGCGATGCACCGCCTGGGCGGCTCGGTGATCAGCGTGGCGGATGCGCTGCAGAGTTCGAGCGCAGTGAAGGGCGAGACGATTTACGACTCGGCGCGCATGATCGAGTGTTACGCCGATGTGATCGTGCAGCGCCATCCGGCCGTCGGCTCGGCGCGCGACCTGGCGGAGGCGTCGAGCGTGCCGGTGATCAACGCGGGCGACGGCACGGGTGAGCATCCTTCGCAGGCGATGCTCGATCTGTTCACGATCGAACGTGAGCGCGGCTCGCTCGAAGGGCTGACGGTGGCGATGGTCGGCGATTTGAAAAACGGACGCACGGTGCATTCGCTTTCGCAGGCGCTGGCGATGTGGGGCGCCGAGCTGGTGCTGGTGTCGCCGCCGCCGTTGTCGATGCCGGAGGCTGTGCTGGACGAACTGAGCGCGTCCGGGGTGCGTTTCACGCAGACGCAGAATTTGAGCGAGGGCCTGGCGTGCGCGGACGTGGCCTACATCACGCGCGTGCAGAAGGAACGCTTCGAAGACCCGGCGGATTACCTGCGCTTCAAAGGGTTGTACGTCATCGACGCGCAGACGGTGCGCGCCGCGAAGGAAGGCATGATCGTGATGCATCCGTTGCCGCGCGTGGACGAGATTGCGCGCGACGTTGACGACCTGCCGAACGCGGCATATTTTCGTCAGGCGCGCTACGCCGTGTTCGTGCGGATGGCGCTGCTGGCGATGGTGCTCGGAGCAGTGTGATGCGTGCGTTGCTGGTGGGCATGGCGCTGCTGCTGGCGGCGTGCGGCGGAGGACGGCAGTCGACCGTCGACGGAGGGCTGCCGGCGACCGTCGAAGTGCGGCCTCAAGCGATCGACACGATCGACGCGATCGACGCCTTCGAACATCTGAAGCGGCTGGGGCGCGGGGTGAATTTTGGCAACGCGCTCGAGGCGCCGCGCGAGGGCGAGTGGGGGATGACGCTCGAGGAACGCTATTTCGATCTGGTGAAAGAGGGAGGCTTCGACACCATTCGCCTGCCGGTGCGCTGGTCGGCGCACGCGCAGGCAAGCGCGCCGTATGCGATTGACGCAGCGTTCTTCGAACGCATCGACTGGGCGATCGAGCAGGCGACGAAGCGCGGCCTGAACATCGTGGTGAACATGCATCACTACGACGAGCTCATGACCGCGCCCGACGCGCATCGCGAGCGCTTCGTGGCCTTGTGGCGGCAGATCGCGGCGCGCTATCGCGATCGGCCGAGCAGCGTGTTGTTCGAGTTGTGCAACGAGCCGAACGGCATGGCGAGCGGCGCATGGGCGAAGCTGTTCGGTGCGGCGCTGGCGGCGGTGCGCGAGACAAACCCGACGCGCACGGTGATCGTCGGCGGCGTGGATTGGAACAGCGTCAAGGGCTTGCTTGAACTCGAATTGCCGGAGGATGATCGACACCTGATCGCGACGTTTCACTACTACCTGCCGTTTCAGTTTACGCATCAGGGGGCGGAGTGGGTGAACGACAGCGCCGGCTGGCTCGGGACTGGCTGGAAGGGCAGCGGCAGCGACAAGGCGTATGTAACGTTCGACCTGGACAAAGTTGCCGAATGGTCGCGTGAGAAAAAGCGTCCGGTGTGGCTGGGTGAGTTCGGCGCGTATTCGAAGGCAGATCTGCAGGCGCGCGCGCGCTGGACGGCGTGGGTGGCGCGTTCGGCGGAGAAGCGCGGCATGGCGTGGGCGTATTGGGAATTCGGCGCCGGCTTCGGCGTGTACGACCGCGCGCGTGGGGAGTGGGTGAGTGAGCTCAGGCAGGCGCTTGTGGGGAGGGAATAGGGGAGAGGGACTAGGGGAGAGGGGAGAGGGGAGAGGGGAGAGGGGAGAGGGG
>CAXNFZ010000118.1:0-8577 GCA_964201495.1 Chloroflexota bacterium
AGGCTCGATGCAGCGCGCGAAATCCCGGCGGAGAGGGGCGGTCGAGCACCGCAAGCGTGTGCGCTGACAAACAATCGCTGTGTGCATCGACGAGTCTCCGCGTCTTCTGATGACCTTCGCCCCCAATGGCGGATGCACCCGGCGTCGGGGGATGAATTTCGACGGCAGATTTTCCTCACGCGAAGGCGCGGAGAACGTGAAGGAAAAAGCTTGTGATGGCTGTTACGTATCTTCGCTCGAGGAGGATTCTTCGGCGACGGCCTGCGCCGTGGCAAGAGGAGAGACGTTCGGGAGGATTTCGTAGGCGGGGTGGCCGAGGTGCGCGGCGAGTGAGAAGCCGTATTCGTCGGCGCCGATGAATGCGTCGTCTGCGTAGAGCAACGCGCGCTGTTGAAAATCGATCTGCACGCGATCGTCGGCCTGCACCTGAAAGCGGCGGCCGCGCATATCCGCAAAGCCGTCGCCGAGGGCGGCGATGGTGCAGCCGGGCGTGGCGCTCCACGCTGGCGTCAGACATGGTTGTTCGATGAGCGGAGCGGCAAGATGCAGTACTTCGATCGTGTCATTGCCGCGCAGGATGACGACGTCGTAGTTCAGCAGCACACTTTGCACGCACAGTTGTGCGCAGCCGCTGGCAGTCCACACGAGCGTCGGGTCGAGTTTGTGCTCGATCCAGCGCACGCTCGGCGGGTCAGCTGACTGATTGCGCACCCCGGTGATCTGGCCGAGCGAATTGTGCGGCCAGCCGACGTAAATGCGTGCGACGACGTCGCGATCGAGATTGCTGCGGAGCACGCGGCGCAGCGACAGGGTGATGCTCTCCGGGCGGCTGCCGCGCAGAGTCAATGTGCAGCTGTTGTTCCAGCCAGTGATGGTTCCTGGCTGCTGCAGTGCATTGTGGCGAAACGTAACTACTCAGGCCTAAATCAGTATTTCCCGCGTTTCGCGTTGGAAAATGGATGGCCTGAGTAGTTGTGGCGAAACAGGACCGTCCACTGCGGGCGGAGGGAAGAGGACGAGCAGAGCAGCGCCGCCCCGAGCATCTGTTTGAGAAAGTGGCGACGCTCGGGGTGCAGCGAGGGCATGCACGTCATGCGCGGCATACCCGATAGTCGTCGGTGCACGCGATATCCCCGGAGCGCACGCATCGGAGATATGGGACAGGTGCAGCGAACGAGACTTCAGCGGAGCAGCAGCGTTGCGCAGACGGCACCGGCGGCGAGCAGCAGCGCCCAGGTGAGACGCGTGACGGATCGCTCGAGGCGGCGAATTTCGGACGCGGAGGATTCGCTCAACTGCGTGCGCAGCTCGAGCTGGCCGGCGAGCGCGCGTGACAGAAATGCATCGGCCTGGCCTGGGAGTTGCGCCGCCTGGCGCGCCGTGCGCAGCAGCTCGTTGAGAATTTCCTGCGCCGGCTTTGCGGCCGATGCGCCGCCGGAGCCGCCGGAGCCGCCGGCGATGTCAGTGGCGAACGGCAGCAGCGCCTGCCAGGGGTTGAAGGTCGGATCGAGCGCGACCATCATGCCGCTGAGGATGTTGGCGGCGCGGCCGAGATAGAGCACGTTCTGCGGCACCTGAAACGGCAGCGTGGAGAGCAGGTCTTTGAACTGCACGCTGAATTGGTACATTTCGCCGAATTCGACATTTGTGATGTCGTTCATGCCCATGCCCCAGAAGCGATCGAAGAGCGCGGCGACGGCCTGTTCGATGCGCGGCATGTCGGCGCCGGGCAGCAGGAAGCCGAGCTGTTGAGCGGCAAAGGTCCAGCGGCGCGGGTCGCGCAGGCTGGTGGCGATGATCAGCTCCTTCAGGTTGCGGATCATCGCGGGCTGCACGCGCCCCATCATGCCGAAATCGATATAGGTGATGCGGAACGGCGTGCCTTCGCGCACATCGATGTGCCAGGCGCGCGCGGTTTGGGCGTCTACCGGCTGCACGAACAAGTTGCCGGGATGCGGATCGGCGTGATAGAAGCCATGCGTGAACACCTGGGTGAGATACGTCTCGAAGAGTTTGCGGGCGACTTCCCTGCGCGACACGCCGGCGGCGTCGAGGCCGGCGTAGTCGGTAATCTTGATGTCTTCGACGTTCTTGAGGACGATGACGCGGTGCGTGCAGAATTCAGCGTAGATGCGCGGCACGCGCACGCTGGTGTCGGTGGCGAAATTGCGGTCAAATTCAGAAGCGTTGCGCGCTTCCTGCACATAGTCAAGTTCGGCGAAGACGCCGTCTGCGAATTCGTCGATGAGCGAATCGACGTTGGCGCGGGTGCGGATGGGCGGGTAATTTTTCAGCCAGCCGGTGATGATGCGCAGCGCGCGCAGGTCGGTGCGCACGATTTCCTCGAGGTGCGAGCGTTGCACCTTGACGATGACGCGGCGGTGCGGATCGCGGAGCGACGCCATGTACGCCTGGCCGAACGACGCGGCGGCGATCGGCGTCGGATCGAAGTCGTCGAAGAAGTGGGCGATCGGGTGGCCGAGTTCGTCTTCGATGACGCGCATCATGACGGCCGAATCTTCGGCGGGGACGGCGTCCTGCAGATCCTGTAATTCGGTGACGACTTCGGGCGGCAGGATATCGACGCGGCTGGAGAGAAACTGACCGAGCTTGATCCAGACGCCGCCGAGATCGATGGCGAGCGCACGAAAGTTGCGGGCCAGTGTGATGAAACGCGCCAGGCGATTTTTTGCGACGCGATTGCGGCCGATGATTTTCGAGAGCACGAGTTCCCACCATAGGAAGCCGCCGACCATGCGCGCACCGAACGTCAGCGCCTTGCGCATGCGTCGACGCAGGTCGGAGCGAGAGCCGGATGTGGTGCGCTGCGGCGAGGTGTGCGGCGATGTGCGTGCAGGCAATGATGCAGCGGGAATGTTTGCGTCGGGGTATGTCTCGGAAACGGACTTGGAAAAAGCGGCCATGCGAAAAAGAATTTTAGGCCGCGATTATGTGCATTTGCGAAGAAGGGGGAGTGAATAAATCTTAGTAGATAACCTGACTTGCCACCGCAGCTGGACTTTGGCCATTTTCGACGGATGCCACGGCACGCGCCGGCGTCGCGACCAGGCCGAAATTCTGCCTAAGGTGGCAAGTCAGGTTAGATAGAAACTCACGAATCACGGCATCGCCCGCTGCCCGAAGGGCAGCGGGCGATGCCGTGATTCGTGGACCTCACTCGGATCTGGATCTGTGTTGTGTGAAGCTACCAGCCGATGCGTGCATCCAGCTGTGGTGCATCGATTTCCGTAGCGTCTTCCGAATCGAAGAGTGCAAAGGTGAGCGATGCGTCGAGCGCGGCGCCGGCAGCGAGCGTGAGCTGCGTGCGTGTGGTGTTCATGACGTGGCCAAGTTCATGCGGGTAGCTGCTGTGTGGTTCAAGCGCCATGGTGTACGAGCGACCATAGAACGGGAAGCCGGTGCTGGCGTTGAACTCCTGCCACATCCACAAATGCCTGAACACATCGCCGCTCCATTTGATGCCGAGGCCAAGGCGCAGGTGTGGGTTGAGGAGTGCGTACCACGGCGGGCCGTCGAAGTCGAAGAGGTAGGCCATCCGCGCGGTGCGTTCGTCGGTGGGAGGAAGGCGGCGCAGGTCGATGTGGCCGCCGGCACTCGCGGCGGCGAGCGGCCAGTCGCTGTAGACATGCGACTGCAGCGGGGCGAGGGGGCCGTCGTTGTTTTCGTCGGTGAAGATGCGACGTGCGTTGGTGCACACGTGCGTGTGTTCGGAAATAAACGGCGCGCCGTAGGCGGGGTGGTGTCCCCACATGAAGTCCATGGGCTCGTCGGCGAAGTTCGTCACGCGCTCGTGCAGCGTGAAGTGTGCGTCGCCAGCGCCGAGGCGCATGCGCCGTTCGATGCGGAACGGCGAGCGGTACAGCCGACATGTGAAGTCGACGATTGCGGCGTCGCCCGATGCCTGCACCACGTGCACGTTCCACGGCAGCAGTGTGGACTCGCCGTGGAAGCTGAGCGTGACGCCTTTGTAGACGTTCTCGCCGCCGGCGTTGGGCAGAATTTCCTGCCAGCCGCCTTCGTATTGCTCGAGCCAGGCCGTGGCTGAGTCGCGCGAGAGTACGCCGTGGCCGGGGGGGCGCAGGCCGATGTGCGACTTCCACAGCACGTCGACGCCCGTGCGCGCGTCGACGATGGCATAGATGTCGGCGCCTTTGTCGGGCAGCACATCGATGCTGATGCGCGCATTGCGGATTCGCACGGCGCGCACGCCGCGTTCGAGGACGACGCTTTCGACGAAGCAGCCGGTGTTGGAAGTCATGGATGCGGATGGTAGTGCGCCGAGCAGGAAAGGGACAGTGAAAAAGCGAAACGCGCCATGCCCGTCTCCGAGTCTGCGAGAGGTGGACGGGCATGGCGCGTTTCGCGGGAGTTCGATATTTGCGAACTACTCTTCTTCCGTCGGCCCGAGCAGGCGCTCGACGTCGCGGTCGCTTTCGCGCCACTTGTCGCGCACCTTGATCCAGAGGTCGAGATAGATTTTCGTCTCGAGCTCGCGTTCGATTTCGCGACGCGCGGCGGCGCCAATTTTCTTGAGCATCTCACCGCCCTTGCCGATCAGGATGCCCTTTTGTGAGTCGCGCTCGACGAAGATGGTGGCGGCGACGTAGGCCGGTGCTTTGCGGCGCTCCTTCCATTCCTCCACCGACACGGCGATGCCGTGCGGCACTTCCTGTTCGAGATATCGCAGCGCCTGTTCACGCACGAACTCGGCGGCGATGACGCGCTCGGTCTGGTCGGTGACCTGATCGGGCGGATAAAACGCCGGGCCTTCCTGCAGCACGCTGTCGAGCATGGTGCGGAGCTTGTCAAGGTTGTCGCCGCGCGTGGCGCTGCACAGCAGCGCATCGACATCAAGACGGATGCCGGGGAGCAGCGCTTCGTACGCGTTTACGTGTTCGATGAGCAGGCGCGGGTCGATTGCGTCGGCCTTGTTGAAAGCCATGCGCTTCGGCTGCGGTGCGTCGGCGATGCGCGCAGCGGCGTTGCGATCTTCGTCCGAAGGCGGCACGCTGACGTCGACGACGAACAGAATCGCGTCGCAGTCCTGCAGAGCAGCGTCGACTTCGCGCATCATGTAGCGACTGAGTGCGCGGCGCGGCTGATGCATGCCCGGCGTATCGAGAAACAGAATCTGTGCGTGGTCGTCGGACAGAATGCCGAGGATGCGTTTGCGCGTCGTCTGCGGCTTGGGCGATGTGATGGCGACTTTGTGTCCGACCAGCGCATTGACCAGCGTGGACTTGCCGACATTGGGCCGACCGACGACGGCGACGTAGCCGGATTTGAATCCGGGCTTGTGATCGGTGGTCTCTGTTTCACCTGCGGCGATGTGCGAGGTGCGCACCTGTTCGAAGGCCTCGAGTACGCGATAGTAGCCTGTGCAGCGGCAGAGGTTTCCGCTGATGGCCTCGCGAATTTGTTCGTCGGAGGGATTCTTCTCGGCGTCGAAGAGAGCTGCGCCGGACATGAGCAGACCGGGCGTGCAGTAACCGCACTGCACGGCAGTGCAGTCAATGAACGCCTGCTGCAGCGGGTGCAGCGCGCCGTCGCGTTCGAGATCCTCGATGGTGCGCACGCTTGCGCCGCGCGCGCGCGGCGCCGGCACGAGGCACGACATGACCGGGCGTCCGTCGAGCAGCACGGTGCATGCGCCGCACTCGCCCTCGGCGCAGCCTTCCTTCGTGCCGGTCAGATCGCAGTCTTCGCGCAGCCAGCGCAGCAGCGTTTTGTGTTCCGCAGCGGGAGGCACGGCGAACGTGTGGCCGTTGACGGTGCAGGCGTTGTCGGCGGCGCGCGGCGTTGCGGCGTCGTACGCGACGGTGTCGTCGAGCGGCTCGTCCGCGAGCGCGTCGAGGATGGCGCGGCGCACGAGCACCGGGACGATTTCACGGCGGTATTGTGCGGATGCGCGCACGTCGTCGATTGGTGCTGCAGCTGCGGCAGCGAGCTCTGCGGCGTGGGCGATGGTTTCGTCGTCTGGCGTGCGGCCGATCAGCCAGCCTTCGGCGGCGGAAGCGCGCACGATCGTCGGCGCCACTGCGCCGAGCGCGATGCGTGCGTCGGTGATGACGCCGGCGTCGTTGAGGTGCAGCACGACGGCACAGTTGGCGATGCTGATTGCCTGCGCGCGGCGCAGGCCGAGCTTAAGGTAGGAGCTGCGCGCGTCGGGGCTTAGCGCGGTGAATGCGATGTCGACCAGCATTTCATCAGGCTGGAGGACGGTGCGTCGCACGCCGGTGTAGAACTCGGCGAGTGGGACGTTGCGTGTGCCACGGCGCGAGCGCAGCGTCACGACTGTATCGAGTGCAATGAGCGGGGTAATCGTGTCGTTGGCGGGCGATGCGGTGATGAGATTGCCGGCGACGGTGCCGCGGTTGCGGATCTGCGGCGCGCCGACTTCGCGACATGCTTGCACGAGCGCCCGGGCTCCGTCGTGACATTCGTCCGAGTCGACCACGTCGGTGTGTGTGGCGAGTGGGCCGATGTGAATGCGTTCGTCATCGTCGATGGTGATCGCGTCGAGCCCGGGCAGCCGTGAGATATCGATCAGCGAGCAGGGAGCGCGCGCGCCGCGATCGAATTCGACGAGCAGATCTGTCGCGCCTGCGACGAGGCGCACTTCAGGTGCATGGATGGTGAGCAGATCGAGTGCGTCGTCGAGGGAGGCTGGTTCGTAATATTCACGCCACATTGAGGACTCTATTGTACGTAGGCGGGTGCGGGCGTGCGAGACCGCCCCTGTCCCCACTCCCCCTGCGATTTCGCCTGCTGTTTTCCCGTGTCAGGCTTGATGCGGCGCGCGAAATCTCGGCGGAGAGGGGCGGTCGAGCACCGCATGAATCTGCGCTGACAATCAATCGCCCTCCGCGTCGACGCATCGCGCACATGAAGACGCCGGGGAAAGCTCCAAATCGAACGACCGCCGATCTCCTAAAAGGCCCGCGTCTCCGCAATTCCGCGTCTCTGCGCGAAATTCTGCGCACTCTGTTGAAATTCGTTCCCAATGGCGGATGCACCCAACGACTGGACGGGAGTGTTGCTGAACGTCACAGATCCAAATCGTCGAGCAGGCTTCCGAGTGAATCTTCGGCGGACTCGGGCTGAGCGAAGCGCGAAGCGACGGGCAGTGCGCTGAGGGCGCGCGAAAGCAGGAGCGTGTAGGGGCGGCGGCCGAGCAGCGTTTCGGCGAGTTCGGCAGCTTCGAACATATCACGTACGGCGATGATGTGGCGGGCGGGGCGGGCGCCGGCGGCCGACACGGTGATGACCGGGTGGCGCTGCAGCACATGGGCGAGCAGATAGGCGCGTGCTTCGCCGGGTCGGAGTGTGCGTCCGCTCAGATGGCGGATGACTTCTTCGGAGTTGGCGCCGAGGTCGAGTGCGTCGTAGAACGCGTCGATCTCAGCGGCTTCCGATGCTTCGGCGGGGGATTCTGCTTGCAGATCGGGCAAAATGACGATGCCGCCGCGCACGAGCGCAGCATCGGGAGCCATGCCGATATGGATGGGGGCGCGTGCGGCGGAATAGAAGCTGACAGGTCCGACGTCGGCGACGAGCAGGTCGGCGGCGCGGCTGGCGGCGGCTTCGCGCAGGGTATGGGCGATCAGGCGAAGTTCGGTATTGACCTGACGAGGCATCCCGGCTTTGACGGCGATGGTGCGGCTGTGTTCGTCGAACAACATTTCGACGGCGAAAACGAGGCCGGCGCGGCGTGCGCCTTCACGAACGACGCGATCGTAGATCGATTCACTATTGCGCCACGGCGAGATCAGATCATCGAGAAAGCGCGTGTCTGCGAGTTCGTTCCGGGTGGCGGACCCGGCGAGATCGTGGGCGATGAGGCGGCTGCTTGCGGCATCGTGCAGCAGATCGTCGAGATGAAGCGTGCCGAGGCCGATCAGGAGGTCGGCGTCGACGGCATGGTGATTGACCGTGAACGGCACGCCTTCGTAGCGGCCAAGGTCTTCGAGGACGCGCCGGTCGTCGGCATCGTGCACTGTTTGTGTGACCGGAAGTGTGAGTGGATCGAAGCCGGGCGCAACTGCGAGCACGACGACGTCGGTGAGCAGCACGCCGTTCGAGCAGAGCGTGGTGAGAAGCGCGTCGAGGGCAACACGATAATCGGCTCCTGTATTTTCGACGGCGATGCAAACGCGCGTGCCTGGGCCGGCAAGATCGATCAGCGGCAAAGATCCGAGCGGCTGGTCGAGGGCATTGTGAATGGTGCGAAGCAAGTCATGGATCGGCAACGCGACTGGCGCAGCGATCGACTCGACACGCCAGTCGTCGGGCAATGGAATCTCGCGGATTTTGCCGATCTCGCTTATTTCGCTTATCTCATTCATAGTGCGTACATTGCGTACATTGCGTACATGATGCGTACATGGTGCGTAACTCGTGCATCGCGACAATTCAGCTTTTCATTCAGCGTTTGATGACGCTGCCCTGAACGGGATCCCGAATGGGGCAGGGCAGGGACGGCAACGTGAAGATTTGTGGATACAGGGCTGAGTCCGTGTCGCGCAGCGGCCGGGGCGATTATTTCACATTTCGAAA
>CAXNFZ010000119.1:0-8576 GCA_964201495.1 Chloroflexota bacterium
CATTTGCTGTAATCCGCACCAACCCTCGGCGGATATCCCCTTCCCTATCCCCAATTTCATCGACTTGCGCTCAAATGAAACCAGTGGTTACATGTAGCGACTCGTCGCTATGCCTAGCCCGACCTCTAACCTCGAACGCAGTCGCCGCAGCGGCGCCCACCAGATCCCGGAACAACGCGCCGGCATTCTCGATGCTGCCGAAGTGCTTTTTCTGCAGCACGGCATCGAGCCCACGCGCATGGTCGACATTGCTACGCGCGCCGGCATCACCAAGATCACCCTCTATCGTTATTTCCCCAACCGAGACGCCATCGCGCTGGAAATTCATCGCCGCATGATCCAGCGGCTCGCCGAAGTCGCCGGTCCGCCGCACATCGATTTCACTGCACCGGACGCCGCCGTCGTGTCCGTGCGCACGATGGTGCGCCGCTTCGCTGAGCTTCGCGACGTCTTTCGCTTCATGGGCATGTTCGACCAGACTTACCTGGATCATCCGTCCAACCTGCCTCAGACGCGCTGGGTCAAGGAACAGATCACAGCCGGCAGCCCGAACGCCAATCCTCAGGCGTTTATGCAGTCGTTCGCCGAAGCCGAGCGCGTCACGATCGCGATGAACGCGATGACATGGTTTCTCGAAAAGCTCGCCCTGCGCGGCGAACTATCCTGGAGCAGCGAGACTGTGCCGCTCAATGATTCGCTGCGCCTTTTCGAGGAAATGGTCGTGCGATTTCTCGAACCGACACCCACAGCCAGTTCTGATTCCCCTGCGAATCAACCGAATCTGAACGACTCGAAATCAGACGAATCGTAACTACTCAGGCCATCCATTTTTCCAACGCGAAACGCGCTATTCCTTCCCCCTTCGGGGGAAGGAATAGCGCGTTTCGCGGGACATACTGATTTAGGCCTGAGTAGTTACGACGAATCGATTTCACCTACATAGCTGCCCCGCCGCAGGCATGATCGCTCGATCTCCGCTCGGCGTTTCAGGATCCACAACCATTCCGGCCGGCCGTTCTCCCATATCCAACAAACTCCTTCATCGAACAGTTGCCAAAGTTCACCCGCATCGGCCGATCATGCGTCGGTCCGGCCGACAACACTAAAAACAACATGGTCACCTCTTCGGATTTCCCCGCAGTTCGCTGGCACGGTCACTGGATTTGGACGCCCGATGACGCCCCTCCGCCGGCGCTCGAAGCCTCCGGCGAGAACAGCACGAAGCGCCGCAGCGTCACGGTCCTCTTCCGCCGCACCGTGCTTCTCGACTCGGTCCCGGAGCGCGCGCCTGCACGCCTCACCGCGGATTCGCGCTATGTCCTGTACGTAAACGGCCGTGAGATATCGCGCGGCCCGGTGCGCAGCCAGCCGCGCCGCATGATGTACGACATGGTCGACCTTGCGCCCGCGCTGCAGCGCGGCACGAATACGATCGCCGTGGTCGTGAAGTCCTACGGACGCGGCAACTCGTTCTACATGCCGGCCGTTCCGAACACCGGTCTCGGCAAATCCGGCGTGCTGGTCTTCGAAGCCGATCTCGGTCCCGCCGGCTGGCTCGTCAGCGACGACTCATGGCAGTCGCTCCTTTGCCGTGCGTGGGATTTCCAGGCGACCGAAAGCACCAACGCAATCGAAACGGGCGTGCCGGTCGAGGTGCTCGATGCGCGCGAATTGCCGCTGGGCTGGACGGACGCGGGCTTCGCCGCTTCCGACTGGAAGCCGGCGCACGTCATGCGCGCGGTTCACATCGGCGGCTACGCGCGCTCACAGCCGCCGACCGATCCGTACGGCCCGCTCTTTCCACGAACGATCGCAGCGCTCACCGGCGACACAGTCACCCCGATGCGCATCGGCACGCAAGCGCTTCTCGCTGCGCCGGACGGCTCGATTCCCATGCCGACCCCGCGCATCGTGCAGTCGATGAAGCTCGCAGCCGGTGAGCCGGCCGCAGCAGCGTTGCCGCACACAGTCGCTCACACCGCCGTCGGCGAGCGCATCCTTTTCGATTTTGGGCGCATCGTCGCCGGTTCGATCCAGCTCACCGTGCAGGCGCCCGCAGGCACCGTCTTCGACCTGGCGTACACCGAGGAGCGCCTCACCGGCGACGAAATCGGTCCGATGGCGCCCGCTGCCGGCAGTCGCTATATCGCACGCGGCGCAAGCGACTCCTTCGAAACGTTCGACGTCAACGGCCTGCGCTACGCGTATCTGCTGGTTCATGGCGCGAGCGCCCCAGTGACGATCAGCCATCTCGCCGTCCGCGAACGCTTATACCCGTGGGCCGAAGCGGCGTCGTTCGCATCATCCGATTCGAACATCGATCGACTGTTTCACGCCGCCGTGCGCACGGTCGCACTCAACTCGCACGATGCATTTCTCGATTGCCCGACGCGCGAACAGCGCGCCTGGGTCGGCGACAGCGTCGTGCATCAGATGGTGCATCTCGCGACGAACCCCGACTGGCGTCTCGCCTGGCAGTATCTTTTCCTCGGCGCGTCGCCGCGCTACGACGGCATTCTGCCGATGAGCGTCGGCGGCGACTTCGAAGCCGCCGGCGGCTACACCATCCCCGAGTGGAGCCTGCACTGGGTGCACGGCGTCTTCAATTTCTACAGATTCTCCGGCGATGCCGAGCGCGTCAAAGAATACATGCCGGTGGTCGAACGCATCCTGCGCTGGTACGCGCCCTATCAAATCAAGGGCAGCCCGAACGACGGCCAACTCGACGGCCTTTTGAAAGACGTGCCGGAATGGTGTCTGATGGACTGGGGTGCGCAGTTTCTCGAAGACGTCAGCTCCATTCATACGGCCATCTGGGCGCGCGGCCTGAAGGAATTCGCCGAAATCGCCGGTTGGCTCGAAGAAAAAGCCAGCCAGCGCTGGGCGCTCAAGCTGTACGCCGAAGCACAGCGCGGCTTCGAGCAGTTCTGGGACCCGACCCGCAACGTCTACGTGGACCATATCAAAGACGGCGTCCGACGCCCGGCGGTTAGCCAGATTGCCGGCGCGCTCGCGATCGTCTCCGGCCTGGCGCCGCGCGAACGCTGGACGCGCATCATGGATGCGCTCACCGACACGAATCGGCTCGTCGTGCGCACTTGGACCGGCGGCTCCGACGGCGGCTATTCGATCCCCAAGATCATGCTGCAGTTTCAAGGCATTTACGAAGCCGACTGGGACGTCGAGCGCGAGATCACGATCGCGCAGCCGTTCATGAGCTACGTCGTACACGATGCGCTGGCCGCCGCCGGAATGGCCGATCGCATTCCGGATCTGGCGCTGCGCTGGAACGAGTTTCTGCACGACGGCTACGACACGTTCGGCGAATGCTGGGGCTGGGGCACGCACGTCCACGGCTGGAGCGGCACGCTCGCCAGAGACTTCATGTTCTACACACTCGGAGTCACTCCGGACGCGCCGGGCTATGCGCGCGCGCGCATTGCGCCGCGCCTCGGCCGCCTCTCGTGGGCGAAGGGCAAAGCACCCACTCCCCACGGATTCATCCACGTCGACGTCGGCCCTTCCATCGTCAAAATCGACTCGCCGGTGCCATTCGCCCTGGACCTTCCCGGCCAGGTCACACGCCAGTACGAAGCAGGCAAGTACAGCTTGTCGACGACCAACGACTAACAATTAAAGTAACTACTCAGGCCATCCATTTTTCCAACGCGAAACGCGCTATTCCTTCCCCCGAAGGGGGAAGGAATAGCGCGTTTCGCGGGAAATACTGATTTAGGCCTGAGTAGTTACCAATTAAAGCCTTCATATTCTTTTTCCTTCGCGTTCTTCGCGGCTTCGCGTGAGAAAAATCTGCTGCTGAAATTCGCCCCAAACGGCGAATGCACCCGCCCCAACACCACACGGCATCACGGTATATCATCCGCGCATGCAGAGCCCCTCATTCGCTTCCGTGCTCATTACGCCGGACCTCGTCGACCACGCCAACGCCGGCGCGGTGCTGAGCGACCGGGTGACGACTGCGCTCGGCCCTGAGCCGGTCGATCTCCTGATCTGGTTCGCCTCAGGCACATACGCTCAGGCTTCAGAAGCGCTGGGAGCGGACATTGCCGCACGGCTCGCCCCGCGTGTTCAGCTCGGCGCAACCGCACACGCCGTCCTGCACGACGAACGCGAACTCGAACGCGGTTCTGCCATCAGCGTGCTGGCGGCACGGCTGCCGGGCGCGACGTTTGCGCCGTTCCATCTTCACGCCCAGCATCTTTCAGAGTGGGCCACGCTGATCAGCGACGAAAATCTATTTCGAGAAGCGCTCGGTGCACCAGCCGATCCCCGCATGTTTCTTTTGCTCGCCGATCCGGCCACTGCACCGCTCGACCTCGGCGGCGAACTCGGCATCAGCATCATGCGTGCGCTCAACGATTTCTATCCCGGAGTTCCGGCAATCGGCGGCGTCGCCAGCAACGGCGTCGAGCCCAATTCGAATCGGCTGCTCCTCAACAACACGGCTGTGCGATCCGGCGTGATCGGCGTCGCGATCGGCGGCGACATCGACGTCGAGATCGTAACGTCGCAGGGCTGTCGTCCGATCGGCGGCATCTACACCGTCACCGCCGCGCACGAAAACCTCGTCGCCGGCCTCGACGGCGAACGACCGATTCAAGTCGTACAGGCGATGGTCGACGGACTCTCGCCCGAAGACCGCCGCCTGCTGCAGATCGGCGGGCTGTACGTCGGCCGCGCCGTGCGCGCGCCGCAGCTCAGCGACGAAACACCCGGTCGAGGCGACTTTCTCATCCGCGGCGTGCTCGGCGTGGACTCACGCACCGGTGCGCTGATGATCGGCGATATCACCGAGCCGGGGGACCAGCTGCAATTTCACGTGCGCGACGGCGACACCGCGCTCGAAGATCTCGAACTGTGTCTTGCGCCGCAGGCATTCTCCGACACACCGGCCGGAGCGCTGGTCTTTACCTGCAACGGCCGCGGCCAGGCGATGTTCGGCCAACCGCACACCGATGCGATGACCATCCAATCGCTGCTCGCCGCAGACGCACCGATTCCTCTCGCCGGGTTCTTCTGCGCCGGCGAAATCGCCCCGATCGGCGGACGCAACTTTCTGCATACGCACACGGCCAGCATCGCGCTGTTTCGCGTTCCGTAGCCGCAGCAAACCAACCGTCCTTTCACCGCCAGTCCCTATTCCCCACCCCCTATTCCCTTCTCCGATGACCACAACCCGCCCCACCCTGTACAGCAACCGCGGCCTCGTTACCGCCGGACATTACCTCGCCGCTTCCGCAGGGCTGCGCATCCTGCAGCAGGGCGGCAACGCCTTCGACGCCGGCGCTGCAACCTGCTTCTGCCTGAACCTGCTCGAACCGCAGAACAACGGCATCGGCGGCGAGGCGCCGACGCTGATCTATTCCGCCGCAGATCGACGCACGTATGCACTCTCCGGCCAGGGCTGGTCACCACGCGCTTTCACGATCGACTGGTGCCGCGACAACGACGTCGATCTGATTCCGGGCGACGGGTTTCTGCCCGCCTGCGTGCCGGCCACCCTCGATACGTGGGCGATGGCCGTCGCGCGCTGGGGCACGCTCAGCATGGAACAGGTGCTTGCCCCGACCATCGAGCTGGCCGAGGAAGGCTTCCCGATGTACCCGAGCCTGCACCGACACCTGCAGAACTACGCGCACAAGTACACCGAGCTCTACCCGAGCACCGGCGCAATTTACCTGCCGAACGGTCGCGTGCCAGCGATCGGCGAACTCTGGCGCAATCCTGACTTCGGCGCGATGCTGCGCATGATGGTGCGCGCCGAACGACAAGCGCGCGTCCGCGGACGCATCGCCGGCATCGAAGCCGCGCGCGACGTCTTCTACCGCGGCGAAATCGCCGACTGCATCCTCGACTTCGCGCGCAATACGCCCGTCGTCGACGCCACCGGCCGCCCGCACACAACGCTGCTCGACGCCGCTGATTTCGCCGAATGGCACGCACAGGCCGAGGACAGCCTCTCCGTCGACTACCGCGGACTGACCGTGCACAAATGCGGCCCATGGACGCAGGGGCCGGTGTTCCTGCAGCAGCTCACCATGCTCTCCGGCTACGACCTTAAATCGATGGGCCACAACTCGGCCGAGTATCTGCATACGATCATCGAAGCGTCCAAGCTGGCGTTCGCCGATCGCGAGGCGCGCTACGGCGATCCGAATTTCGATGAGGTGCCGCTGACGCGCCTGCTATCCCCGGAATACGCCGCTGCCCGCCGCGCGCTGATCGAGCACACCGCCTCGCGCGAAATGCGCCCCGGCGACCTGCGCGACGGCGCGCCAGAGTACGCCGCCGCATTTGACGTGCAGGCCGACAATCGCCGCGGCATGGCCCTTTCCGCCGAAGGTGCGCAGGCGCCAGCCTACCGCATCAAGCACGCACATCTCGGCGACACCACGCACTGCGATGTGATCGACCGAGCCGGCAACATGGTCGCCTGCACGCCCAGCGGCGGTTGGATCGGCACGTCGCCGGTGATTCCCGGTCTGGGCTTTCCGCTCGGCACGCGCGGCCAGATGTTCTACCTGAACCCGCAGCGCCCCAATGCGCTCGCCGGCCGCAAACGCCCGCGCGCCACGCTTACGCCCACGCTCGTCACGCGCAACGGCGCGCCGCACATGGCCTTCGGCACGCCCGGCGGCGATGCGCAGGACCAATGGACGCTGCAGATGTTTCTCAACCTCGTCGAGTTCGACATGCCCATGCAGCAGGCCATCGACGAGCCGACCGTGCACAGCGTGCACTTCCCGTCGTCGTTCTATCCGCGCGAAGCGTTCCCCGCGCGCGTCGAAGCCGAGGATCGCATCGCCGCCGCCGTGCTGGATGAACTCCGCTCGCGCGGCCATGAGGTCGCCGCGGTCGACGGCTGGTCGAACGGCAAGTGCATGGGCATCGCGCGCGACGAGGCCGGCGTGCTGCACGGCGGCGCTTCGTCACGCGGCGAACTGGCCTACGCGATGGCGGTGTGAGAAGTGGGGAGTGGATAGTGATAGCAGATAGTGGATAGTGAGTCACTATCCACTATCACTATCCACTATCACTATCCACTATCCACTACGACACGCTCACATCGTGCGCACCGCTTTCGGATTTGCCCGCCGACGTGATGCGCACGAACTCGGCGTTCGCCCACAGCTCCTGAATGTTCGCCGCACCGGCGTAGCTCAAACCGGAGCGATAGCCGCCGACCAGCTGATACAACATATCGCGCACCGGTCCACGCGCCGGCACCATCGCCTCGACGCCCTCCGGCACCACGCGCTCCCATTCCTCGGGATCGACTTCGCGCTTCAGATCGACTTCGCGCCGATCGATGTTCGCCGTCAGCGACGCCATGCCGCGCACGACGCGATAGCGCCGCCCGTTGCGCACGACGCTCGCCCCCGGTGCCTCGTCCGTCCCGGCCAGCAGGCTGCCCAGCATCACCGTGCTCGCACCCGCCGCCAGCGCCTTCGTGATATCGCCGCTGGTGCGAATGCCGCCGTCGGCGATGATCGGCACGCCCAGATGCTGCCCGGCCTGCGCGCATTCATCCACTGCCATCAGCTGCGGCACCCCGAACCCGGTCACGATGCGCGTGATGCAGATCGAGCCTGCGCCCACTCCGACTTTCACCGCGTCCGCGCCGGCTTCTGCCAAGTCGCGCACCCCGGCCGCCGACGCCACGTTGCCAGCGACGACATCGACGCTCGGGAAGCGCTTTTTCAGCGCGCGCGTCATCTCGATCACGCTGTCGGAATGGCCGTGCGCGATGTCGATCACCAGCGCATCCGCACCCGCAGTCACGCAGGCCATCGCACGCTCGAGGTCTTCCTGCTTGGTGCCGAGCGCCACCGCTACGCGCAACCGTCCGCGCTCATCTTTCGTCGCGTTCGGCCAGCGCTCGAGCTTGACGATGTCCTGCGCCGTGATCAGGCCGCTCAAGCCGCCCCTGGCGTCGAGCACGGGCAGCTTCTCCAATCGATGCTTATGCAGCACCGCGCGCGCTTCTTCGAGTGAAGTGCCATCACTTACGGTGACCAGTTTTTCGCGCGGCGTCATCACCGCCGTCACCGGCTGCGCGTCATCCGACACGAACATCAAATCGCGCGTCGAAACCAGCCCCACCAGCGCACCAGCCGCATCGACGACGAGTAAGCCGCCGATCGCATGTTCAAGCAACGATTCTTTTGCCTGATGCACCGTCGCCGTGTCTGACAGCGTATACGGATGTTCGACGACGTAGCCCTCGGCTCGCTTTACGCGCGTCACTTCATCAGCCTGACGATCGATCGTCATGAAGCGATGCAGCACGCCCAGTCCACCTGCGCGAGCCATGGCGATCGCCATCGACGACTCCGTCACAGTGTCCATATTCGAAGACACCACGGGAACGCCCAACCGAATGCGGCGTGTGAACTGCGTCGACGTGTCGACGGCATGGCGCGATCGAATCGACGAGCGCTGCGGCACGAGCAACACGTCATCGAAAGTCAATGCGGTTTCCTGACGAAGCTTCATATCATGACTCCTGTGCGTCGTGCGTCGAACTTTGACGACGACGTGAATGAACGATGGTG
>CAXNFZ010000120.1:0-8555 GCA_964201495.1 Chloroflexota bacterium
CGTGATTCGCGGAATATCCTTGAGTTTAGTCACTCCCTCGATTCGATGCAGCAAATTATTCTTCGGAGGGATTCATGGAATTGCTAAGTGCAGAAAACCTGGTGGCGTTCGTCACGCTCGCCGTGCTCGAAATCGTGCTGGGCATCGACAACGTGATCTTCATCTCGATTCTGGCCGGCAAACTGCCTGCCGAACAGCAGGCACGTGCACGTCAGATGGGGCTCATTCTCGCGCTCGGAACCCGCATCCTGCTGCTGCTCTCACTCGGCTTCCTGGCGCAGCTTGAAAATCCGCTCTTTACCGTTCCATGGCCGTTCGGCGACAAAGATCACCTCGATGTCACGGCACGCGATCTCGTCATGCTTGTCGGCGGCTTGTTCCTGATCTACAAAGCCACGCATGAAATTCACGAGAAGCTCGAAGGAGAAGAGGGCGCCGTCAGCAATCGCACCGCTGCAACGTTCGCAGGCGTAATAACACAAATTGCACTGCTCGACATCGTGTTCTCGCTCGACTCGGTCATCACCGCAATCGGCATGGCCAACGAAATCATCATCATGGTTGCCGCTGTCATCATCGCAGTCGTGATCATGCTCTTCGCGTCCGGCTCGATCAGCGATTTCGTGAATCGCCATCCCACCGTCAAAATGCTGGCGCTGTCGTTCCTGCTTCTCATCGGCGTGACGCTGATGATCGAAGCCGTGCACGTGCACATTCCGAAGGGATACGTCTACTTCGCGATGGGGTTCTCGGTATTCGTCGAAATGCTGAACCTCGCCGCGCGTCGTCGCCGCGCCAAGCCGGTGCACCTGCACCAGGCAGTGACGGAGAAGTGACGACCGATCACTTGCAAACGCTGGCAATAGTTCAGTGTTGAGTTTTTGTAACTACTCAGGCCATCCATTTTTCCAACGCGAAACGCGCTATTCCTTCCCCCGAAGGGGGAAGGAATAGCGCGTTTCGCGAACTTTTCCATTCGCGCATTTTTCTCATTTGCGCTACAACACACAGCCCATGACTACGGCATCCAAAGGCATCTGTGTGTGGCTGACCGGCCTGAGCGGCGCGGGCAAAAGTACGATTGCGGACGCGCTCCTGCTCAAACTAAAGGAGCGCGGACGCGCCGTCACGATGCTCGACGGCGACGTGGTGCGCACGCATTTATCGAAAGGGCTCGGCTTCAGCCGCGCCGATCGTGAAACGAACGTGCTGCGCATCGGCTTCGTCGCCGGCGAAGTCGTGCGGCATGGCGGAGTGGCGCTCTGTGCAGTCATCAGCCCATACCGTTCTTCCCGCGACGGCGTGCGCGCCATGATCGACTCCGTCAGCACAGACGCTGCTGATGCGTTCGTCGAGGTCTTCGTTGCAACCAGCATCGAAGAATGTGAGAAGCGTGACGTCAAGGGCCTCTACGCTCGGGCGCGCCGCGGTGAACTCACCGGATTCACCGGCGTCGATGATCCGTACGAAGTCCCGCTGCAGCCGGAAATCATCCTCGACACGCTGGCAGCATCGCCCGACGAATGCGCCGACCAGATTCTGCGCTACCTGACGCAGATCGGCCGACTGTAATGGAGTGCATCCGCGGCTGGGGGTGACTTTCGACAGCAGATTCGTCTCGCGCGAAGCTGCGATGTCTCCTTGTGCAGGCATGAGAACTCACCGCTTCACAGGCAGCATTGATCCGAGCACAGGAAATCGTCTGCCGAGCTGCGCAAAAAACGCGCACTCAATTGGCGTGAAATTTCCGCGGGCGCTGCGCAACAGATGCAGCGCCCGTCGCATATCGCAGCCGTGCAGCGTCAATCGACGCAGCCGCCCAGCCTCTTCGGCGTCGCGCACGATGTAATCCGGCAACACCGTAAACGCCGCGCGCATCATCACCGAACGCTTGATCGATTCCAGATTGTCGAACTCAGCCACGATGCGCGGCCGCGCACCATGCTGCACCAGAATACGATCGACCCATTCCCGCGAACTGCTGGCCCGCTGCCGAGTCACCATCGCCTCACCATCCAGATCTCGCACTCGCACCGATTTGCGATCCCACCATGGATGCTTCGGGCCGACCACCACATACTGCACCGTCTCCTCAAGTTCCGTAGCGATGCAGCTGCCGTCCCCATCCGACTCCTCCATTTCGCCCTCTACGATGGCCACGCGCAGCTTCTGCGCACGAATGCGCTCCAGCAGTACCGGCGTAGTGTCCGTCTGCACAGCCACGGACAAATTGGGAAATTTTTCGCTGAACACATCAATCCATTCCGGCAACAGATATGCGCTGATGCCCGGCGTCGCTCCCAACGTCATCGACCCGCTCTCCAGCCGCGACACGTCGGTCACCGCAAGTTCCGCCTGCGACACGAGGTCGAGAATTTTCTGGGTGTAGCTCAGCAGCGTTACGCCGGACTCCGTCAGCACAACGCCGCGCGCACCGCGCGTAAACAGCGCGTTGCCCAGCACGGATTCCAAATCCTGTACGTGCTGACTCACCGCCGATTGTGACATCAGAAGCTGCTCCGCCGCACGGCTGAAGCTGCCCAACTGCGCCACTGTGCCGAATATTTCCAGCTTATGCAGACTCAATGCTCCAGTCATAGGTGTCGTCCTGCAGCGACTCGGGCCCGTGTCGCTATTTCCCGCGGAAGACGCCGGCCATCCTTTCTTCTAGAGAAAAGATGACATGCTTCGTGCTCGGAAATAACTCGACCCGCGTGATTACGAAATTTAGCTATAAGTTCTACTTATACCCCCCATCGGCAAATTGGTCTACCTGACGAGGTGAGTATTCCCTACACTTTTGCACATGTTGCTGCGATATTTCTACGACGAACGCCTGGCACAGGCGTCGTATTTGATCGGATGCACGCGCACCGGCGAAGCCATGGTGGTCGATCCTGCCCGCAATGTGACGCCGTATCTCGAAATGGCGCAACGCGAAGGGCTGCGCATCACGCACGTCACCGAAACGCACATTCATGCCGACTTCGTCAGCGGCAGCCGTGAGCTCGGCTCGCGCAGCGACGCCACAATTTATCTCTCCGACACCGGCCCGGCCGAATGGAAGTACGGCTACGCGCACGAACCCAACGTCGTCCTTGTCCAGGACGGCGACGCATGGTCAGTCGGCAATATTCGCGTGCAGGTTCTTGCGACGCCGGGACACACGCCCGAGCATATTTCTCTGCTCATTACGGACACAGCCAACGCGGATGCGCCGATCGGGATTTTCACTGGCGATTTCCTGTTCGTCGGCGACGTCGGCCGACCCGATCTGCTGGAAAAAGCTGCGGGCATGGCAGACACCGCCGAACGTGGTGCGCAGCAGCAATTCGTTAGCGTGCAGAAGATCAAACAGATGGACGACTACCTGCAGATCTGGCCGGCCCACGGCGCAGGGAGCGCATGCGGCAAGGCGCTCGGCGCAATTCCATCGACGACGCTCGGCTACGAAAAGCGCTTCAACCCGGCCTTCCGCTTCGGCACAGATGACGAAGCTGAGTTCGTGCGCTGGCTGCTGCACGGGCAGCCGGAAGCACCGCGCTATTTCGCGCGCATGAAGCACGTGAACAAAGTCGGCCCACAGCTGCTGAACGAACTAACCGCACCACAGCCGGCCATCCGCGCCACGCTCGATGCTGCAATCGCACGCGGGGAACTGGTGGCCGATCTGCGCCCAGCCGAGGAGTACAACCGCGGCCATCTGCGCGGCTCGATCAACATCCCAGCCACGTCGTCGAGCTACACCACCTACCTCGGCTGGTTCGTGCGCTATGACCAGCCGCTGCATCTGATCCTGCCTTCGCACGACGAAGCGCATGCACTGCGCACGCTCACAGATCTGCGCGCGATCGGCATCGACGACATCGGCATTCTCACCGGGCCGGCCGCACTCACCGGCGAGCTCGATGCGCTGCCAGCCACGGACGTGCGCGAGGTCGTGCGCCACATGAACGAAGGCACGACTCAGCCCCTCGACGTGCGCGGGCTGACCGAATTCGAAGACCTGCACGTGCGCGGTGCGATGCACATCCCGCTGGGATTTCTGCCGACACGGCTGAACGACTTGCCGCGCGATCGTGCGATCGCAGTGTATTGCGCGAGCGGCTACCGTGCGCACATCGCGACCAGCCTGCTGCGCGCGCACGGCTTCCGCAACGTCGAATGCCTCTGCACGCAGTCGATCCGCTGGGCGAACGAAGTCCCCAGCGAGTCGAGCCGCGTTCCGATCACAATCGCCTAAATCACCATGCCTATCGAAATTCTCCTCGGCTTCGCCATCGGCATCACGCTTGGCCTGTTCGGCGGCGGCGGATCAATCCTGACCGTGCCAGCGCTCGTCTACGTGCTCGGCCGCGAACCGCGCGCGGCCGTAACGGCGTCACTCGCGATCGTCGGCCTCAGCAGCCTGAGCGGCATGTGGCTGCGGCGCAGCCAGGGCGGCGTGAACTGGCGCGTAGCGGCAAGCTTCGGGGCAGCGGGCATGCTCACTTCGTACGCCACCTCACAGATTTCGAAGCAATTCGCCGGCTCGACGCTGCTGATCGCCTTCGCCGTGCTCATGCTCGTCGTCGGCGCCTCGATGCTGCTGCTGCGCACGCCCCAGCCGAGCGCACATGTGAATGCGCTCAGCCCGGGCGTGCTGCTGACCGGAGCCGGCGTCGGCGCGCTGACGGGGATGCTCGGCGTGGGCGGCGGATTTCTGATCGTGCCAGCGCTGGTCATGGTCGTCGGTCTGCCAATGCGCCAGGCGGTCGGCACATCGTTGATGGTGATTGCCATGAACAGCCTGGCCGGGCTGCTGGGCCATTTCGGCGAGACGATCGACTTCGCCGGAATCGCTGTGTTCGCCGCAGCCGGCATTGCCGGCACGCTGGCTGGGACACGGCTTGCAACGCATGTCGAACCGGATCGGCTGCGACGCTATTTCGCCGTGCTGGTCGTCGGCCTTGCACTGGTGCTGCTATACGACAACCTGGGACGGGTGCTTTAAAGAGATGGGGAAATAGACAACATGAATCGACGCAATTTTCTGAAGGGTACGGGACTGATGGCGATGGGCGCGCTGGCAGCATGCTCCAGCGCAACGGCAGGGCTGCCGCCGCGTGTGAACATCACACGTGCGGCCGAGCTGCGTGACGCAGGTGCGTTCGTGCTGGACGTGCGCGAACCATCCGAATGGGTCGAGGGGCACATTCCCGGCTCGACGCTCATCCCACTCGGCGAGCTGCCGACGCGGATCGCCGAAGTTCCGAAAGACAAGCAAATCCTGGTGGTCTGCCGCAGCGGCAATCGCAGCCAGACGGGCCGCGACATCCTCGCGGAGGCCGGCTTCGCCAATGTCACGAGTATGGACGGCGGCGTCGTGCAGTGGGGCGCCTCCGGACGCGAACTGGTGACGGGGCAGTAAAGCAGCCAACATATTTACTTTGGAAAAACCATGACGAACAAAAGTGAACTGGGACTAACCGTACAGCTCAAGAACACGACGATTGCGAGCGCAATCGCGCAGGTGACGGAAGCGCTGAAAGTCGAAGGTTTCGGCGTGCTGACGGAGATCGACGTGCAGGCGACGCTCAAGAAAAAGATCGACGTGGATTTTCGGCCCTACGTGATCCTCGGTGCGTGCAACCCCAAGCTGGCACATCGCGCACTGACGGCAGCGCCAGAAGTCGGGCTGCTGCTGCCGTGCAACGTCACGGTGTCGCAGGTCGACCCAAACACAATTGAGGTGTCGCTGGTCGATCCGATCAGCATGCTCGATTTCGTAAAGCGGCCAGAGTTGGCGTCGGTCGCTGCAGAAGCAGGCGAGCGGCTCGCGCGCGTAGCAGCGGCGCTGGGAAAGGAGAACTGATATGTTGGACAAACTACGCAAGATGATGCAGGACGCGGTCGGGGCGAGCGCGATTCCGTCACTGACGGCAACGGAAGCCGAAGCACGCCGCAAGGAAAAAGGCGTGGTGCTGGTCGACGTGCGTGAGCCGTTCGAGTACGAAGACGGGCACATCCCCGGCGCGCTGCTGATGCCGCTGGGCGCCGTCGGCACACGATGGAAGGAGCTGACGAAGCACGAACAGGTGATCGTAGTGTGCCGGAGCGGCAACCGCAGCTCAAATGCCACACGTCAGCTTCATGAGCTCGGGGTGAAGCAGGCCGTCAACCTGACCGGCGGCATGATTTCGTGGGCGGCAGCGCGGCTGCCGATTTCGTGAGTGGAGAGTAGATAGTGATAGTAGATAACGTGACTTGCCACCTTAGGCAGAATTTCGGCCTGGTCGCGACGGCGTCGCGTCCCCGATAAATTTGCCCATGCCACGCCCGGACCGTTGGTCCGGGCTGGGCAAGCGGCGCACCTCCGGCGCTTTTTCGTCCAGCATGAGCGCCGGAGGCGGGGTCCGCCGCGGGCGACGCCGGCGCGAGCCGTGGCGTCCGTCGAAAATGGCCAAAGTCCAGCTACGGTGGCAAGTCACGTTATCTACTATCCACTATTACTATCTACTATCCACCATCTACTATCCACTTTCATCTACTCTGCGCCACGCGCCCCACGAGCCCGGGCCCTGCATAGATCAGTCCTGTGTATAGCTGAACGAGCACTGCGCCGGCGTCGAATTTTGTGCGCGCATCGTCCGGAGACATGATTCCGCCGACGCCGATGATGGGCAGGCGGCCGGACGTAGCGCGCGCGATGTGGCGAATGATTTCCGTCGAGCGCTCGGTGAGCACTGCGCCGCTGGCGCCGCCGCGCAGTTCGGCAGCGGTCGAGGGCAGTCCGTCGCGGCGCAGCGTGGTGTTGGTGGCGATGATGCCGTCCATGCCGGTTTGTGCGATGGCATCGAGCACATCGTCGATTTCCTCAACGGATAAATCTGGCGCGATTTTGACGAGGATCGGCTTATGTGTGGTGCGTCGGCGCGTCTCGGCGACGGCGCCGAGCAGCTCGACGAGCGCCGCGCGCGACTGCAGGCTGCGCAGATTCGCAGTGTTGGGGCTGCTGATGTTGATGGCGATGTAATCGGCGCGTGCGTGTGTGCGCTCGTACAGCGCGCAGTAGTCCTCGGCGGCGCGCTCGACCGGCGTGTCTTTCCCTTTGCCGATGTTGATCCCGAGCCGTACATCTTTGGGCAGATATGTATGCGCGAGTCGATCGAGCAATGCATCGACGCCGTCGTTCGGGAAGCCCAGGCTGTTGATAACGGCACGTTCGTTCGGGAAGCGATGCACGCGCGGCTTCGGGTTGCCCTGCTGCGGCAGACGCGTCACTGTGCCGCATTCGATGTGCCCGAATCCGAGCGCAGAGAGGCCGGCGAGCACTGCGCCGTTCTTGTCGTAGCCGGCGGCCAGACCGACCCGATTTGGAAATTGCAGACCGAACGCTTCGACAGGCTGAGATTTCACGGCTCCGAAAAGCAGGCTCAACACGGCGGGTGCGAGCGGGAGGCGCAGCGCCTGCAGCGTAAGTTGATGTGCTCGTTCTGGATCGAGTTGGAAGAGCAGGGGGCGGAGAAATGCAGCGTACATCGCGGCGGTGATGGTAGCAGAAGAAAGATCGCAGGTTTCTCGAGGGGCGCATTCGCAAAAAGGGGCGAATATATCTCTCGCGCCTTCGCGTGAGACAAATCTGCTGTCGAAATTCGCCCCTTTTGGCGAATTTCAACAGAGGACGCGGAGAGGGCCGGAGAACGCAGAGGTTTCCCGCAGAGACGCAGAGTTGCGGAGGGGGCGTGATAAACATATTCGCCCCGGGGTGGTCGAGGTGTTCATCTTTCGCATGTGGATTCCCGTGTGATGTTCGACTATTGGAGCACGCCCGGAACCGGGTGCACTCAATGAAAGATCAGTCACGAACAGGAACTCTGGCGCAGATGCGCCTGTATATGAATCGGCAGGCGGATTCGGCGCCGCGGTATTTTTTCGAACAGTGCATGCAGCTGATGCTCGGCGGAATTCCGACAGTGCTTGGTGTGGCACTGCGCGGAGTGGCATATCGAGCCATGCTCAAGATGGACGGTGTTGCGGCGATCGAGGCAGGTGCGCGGCTGCGGTTCGCCAATCGCATTCGACTGGGGGCAGGCAGCTACATCGATCAGAACGTCTACATCCATGCAGCCCCGTCCGGTGTGGAGATCGGTGCGGGATCGTATGTGATGCATGGATCGGTGCTGCACGTATACAACTTTCGCGGGCTTCCGGACGCGGGCATTTGGATCGGGTGCAACAGCCTGATCGGAGAAATGAACGTGCTGCGTGGCCAGGGCGGCATCCATATCGGCGACCGCGTGTACACCTCACCGATGTGTCAGTTGATTGCGGTGAATCACGTCTTCGATGATCCGAGTGTGCCGTTTATTCAGCAGGGCATTACGGCGCAGGGCATCCATGTCGAGGACGACGTGTGGCTCGGCTCGGGTGTGGTGGTGACCGACGGCGTGCGCATCGGGAAGGGAGCGGTGGTGGCGGCGGGTGCGGTGGTGACGAAGGACGTCCCACCGCATACGGTCGTCGGCGGGGTGCCGGCGAAAGTGATTTGAGCGATCACGATTGAAAAAGCTCGG
>CAXNFZ010000121.1:0-8486 GCA_964201495.1 Chloroflexota bacterium
TATGGCGGACAGTGTGCAGAGATTCTGACGCGCTGCAAGATTCTGAATGTGATGACACTGGCGGCAAGCCAGCCAAACTATCGAATCCCATAAAACGCGGTTTCAGACGGGCGGATTCTGCTCAACTCTGGAGTTGTGCAACAACGCCCATTCGTGACTAGAATTCCTGCCATGCTCACCAAGATGAAGAATTTCGCCGAGGCGCGGCCGCGCCTGGCTTCATGGATCTTTCTGGCCGTTGGGATGGTCGTCATCCTGATTATTTCCGCGCCGAAGGATGGCACGCTTACCGTCGGAAACTGGATCTTTCTGATCCTCGCCACAATCGGGCTGGCCGGCCTGTGCGCATGGATCATCGGCTGGGAAAACGGAGACGAAGACGCGGACGAGGCGAAGACCGCGAAATAATTCGCGCATCGACCCGACTCAGTGCATCACCGCAGGAATTACGTGTTGCGCAGGAAAGATCGACCGAAGTCCGACTCGTCGCTGTGACGTTCAGCTGGTGGGTGTGCCGGCATAGGTGCCGCCGATCGTGTAGGCCATGATCGCGAAGGCGAATGCAGCGCCCGTGACCAGCGCGGCGATGCGTGACTGACGCAGTGCGTCCGGGGCCGGGAACCAGTACATCAGCATATAAAAAAGCAGGGGGCCCAGCCCACCGACGTAGTGGATGTACAACTGCACGAAGCCGCTGCCCTGATCGAGCAACTTGATTCCGATCAGCGCTTGCACCATGAGCACGATCTGCGCACCAATGAATAACGGCTTCGACCAGCCGGGCAGCACGCGGCTGCGCGCTGCGAAGAGTGCGGCGACGAGAAAGGCGACGAATGTGATCACAAGGACCGCGATTCCGATGTCGCGGTGCACGGACGGAGGAACACCAATTCGATCGATCATACGGATGCGATTTTATATACACGTTGGTGAGGGGCGCATCCGCAGTTTCGAGGGGTGCATCCGCAGTTAGGGGCGAAGATTTTCGCGCGCGAAAACCTCACCCCTGTCCCCTCTCCCCCTGCGATTTCGCTTGCTGTTTTCCCGTGTCAGGCTCGATTCGGCACGCGAAATCCTGGCGGAGAGGGGCGGTAGAGTGCCGCAAGCTTGTGCGCTGACAAACAATCGCTGTGTGCGTCGATGCATGTGGGCGGACGACGCGCGAAATTCCGCGTGCTCCGCCTTCTTTGCGCTCTCTGTCTCAAGCGAGGGTGCAGAAAATCCATAAGGCACTTTTCCTTCGCGTGAGTCTCGCACTGTACCCAGGATCGATCGCGAGATTTACGCCACGCAGCCTGGCCCGAGCAGATCCTGCAGGCGTTGGCGCAGCTCCAGGCAATCGCGCGTGGAGTTATTGGGAAAGTCGATGATCTGCTCGTGCGGGCCGCCGTTGCGCACGAGCAGTGAAAACGGCTGCGAGCCAGGGTACGACTTGAGTGTGGACAGCACTGCTTCGAGCCGCGCGATATCTGCGCGCAGATCCCCTTTGCGCTGCAGCACGATGGTAAGCGGCGGCATCGACTGTGCAGGAGCAGCGGCCGGCGCGGGTTCAGATGCGGCAGATTTAGCAGCCGGTTCAGAGGGAGCGGAGGCGGCTAGCGGTGGATGGTGCGTTTCTGCCGTTGTGCGCGCCGGGGCGGCGTTCTGAGAAGAAGCGGAGCGCGTGGGTGGGGCCGTTGGTTCAGGTGAGGACGTCTGTTCGTATGGATCGGGCGGCGTCTCGGATCCGGCGCCGATCGAGCCGAAGTAATCTTCGAGCATGGCGTCGGCGAACGGCTCGGGCGGTGCATCATTGTCGACAGCATATTGCGACGGTGCATCTGCAGAGCGGGCGACGGCGACGGACGCGGCGACCTTGTCGACGAGGATTTTGGCGCTGCCGCCTTCTTTCGTTTCGGCTTTGCCCCAGATCAGCAGCGTTTTGTCTTTGACGAAAAGCTCGCCGTAACTTTCCCACGTGCGCGGAAAGACCGTCAGCTCGACCACGCCGAACATATCTTCGATCATGACGAAGCCCATACTCTTGCCAGTCTTGCTGGTATGCGGGCGCACCGACGTGACGATGCCGGCGACGACGACAGGTTGTCCGTTGTCGCCGGCGGTGAATTCTGAGCTGTTGCGGGTGACGCGATCCTGCAGATGTTCGAGTGCGGCAGCGAGCGGGTGCGAGCTGACGTACGTGCCGATCAGTTCGCGTTCGGCGTTGAGCAGCTCGCGCTGCGGAATTTCCGGCGCGCGCGGATTCAGAATGACGAGCGGCGTATCGTCCGGCTGATCGAGGCCGCCGAAGAGCATTCCCTGGCCGCGGGCAGCAGCATCGCGAGCGGCGGCAGTGGCGCCGGCGATGCGATCGAGCGCATCGAGCATTTGATGGCGCGGATTAAAAGCGTCCATCGCGCCGGCTTTGATCAGCGATTCGAGCGCGCGCTTATTGACCTGACCCATGTCGACGCGGCGAATAAAGTCGTCAAGGTTCTTGAAGGTTCCGCCGTCCTTGCGGGCTTTCAGGATAGCGCTGACTGGGCCGTCGCCGACGTTCTTGATGGCCATCAGTCCGAAGCGGACTCCGCCGTGCTTGCCGACGTTGTCGTCGATGCTGAAGTCGAGGTCACTGGTGTTTACGTCAGGCGGCAGCACCTGAATGCCGCGCTTGCGGCAGTCGCTGATCAGAATGGCGATTTTTTCGGAGTCGCCTGCTTCGGCCGTAAGCAGCGCGGTCATGTACTCGATGGCGTAATTCGCCTTGAGCCAGGCCGTCTGGCAGGTCATCGACGCGTAGATGGCGGCGTGCGATTTGTTGAAGCCGTAGCGCGCAAAAAATTCGATGTCGGCCCAGATGGCTTCGGCCGTTTCAGCAGGATAGCCTTTGGCGACAGCGCCGTCGCGGAACCTGGATTTGTGCTTGGCGAGATCCTCGGCATTTTTCTTCGACACTGCCTTACGAATCGTGTCGGCCTGCCCCATCGAGTAGCCGGCGAAGTCGCGGGCGACGCGCATGATCTGCTCCTGGTAGACGAGGATGCCGTACGTCTCACCGAGCGCGCCCTCGAGGTCGGCATGATGGTATTTGACCGGTTCCTCGCCGTGCAGGCGTTTGTTGTAAGTGGGAATGTATTCGAGCGGGCCGGGGCGATAGAGCGAAATTGCGGCGACGATGTTTTCGTAGCGCTGCGGCTTCATGTCCATCATCAGGCTTTTCATGCCTGAGCTTTCCACTTGAAAGACGCCGTTCACATCACCGCGGCTGAGCAGCTCATAGATGCTTTTTTCGTGAATCGGAATCGAATCAAGCGTGAAGCGTTTTCCATGGCGCTGCTCGATCAGGTTGCAGGCGCGGCGCATAATGGTGAGCATCGATAGGCCGAGATAGTCCATCTTGAGCAGGCCGATGGCTTCCAGGTGCGTCATCTCGAACTGCGTCACGGCATTCAGCTGGTCGGTGAGAGGTGTGCCGGTGAGCCGATGCAGAGGCACGTATTCGATCAGCGGTTTGTCTGCGATGACGACGCCGGCAGCGTGTGTGCCAGCGTTGCGGGTCATGCCCTCGACCCAGATTGCTTTGTCGTAGAGTTCGCGCAGCTGTGGTTCCGTGTCGTAGATTTTTTTAAGGTCCGGCACTTCTTCGAGAGCCTGCTTGAGACCGACGGGCTTGCCGGGCGTATTGGGAACCAGCGACGTCATGCGGGTGACTTCGTTGAGCGGCAGCGCGAGCACGCGGCCGACGTCCTTCAGTGCAGCGCGTGCGGCCATCGTGCCGAATGTGATGATTTGCGCGACCTGCTCTTTGCCGTACTTCTCGATCGTGTAGTTCACGAGCATGTGGCGCTGATCGTCTGGGAAGTCCATGTCAATATCCGGCATGGTGACGCGTTCGGGATTCAGGAAGCGCTCGAAGTACAGGTCGTTGCTGACTGGCTCGATGTTGGTGAGCATGAGCACATGCGAAACCATGGAGCCGGCAGCGCTGCCGCGAACGTCCCACCAGATGCCGGTTTCGCGGCAGAAGCGAATCAGGTCCCACACGATCAGCATGTATGTGGGGAAGCCCATCTGGATGATGGTGTCGAGTTCGAACTGCAGTCGTTCGCGCAGCCGGCGTGGGGTCATGGCCGGGTGCGAATCGGCGGCGGGGAGAGCGAGCGGGCTGAGGGTGGTGAGCTGGATCGCCGCGTCTTCGCCGCGATAGACGGTGGCGTGGTGGGCGCGCAGAGCGGTGAGTGCGCGTGAGTCGGCCGTGACCCAGGTGCCGTCTGGATTGGCGGGGATGCCGTAGCGCTCTTCGAATCCGATCGCGCAGAGATGGCGCAGGTAGGCGTCGTCACTTTCGAAAACGGTGGGGCGTTCGAACTTCGGCAGATGGAAGCTGCGCGTCTTAAGGCTGACGTCGCAGCGTTCGGCCAGCATGACCGTGTTGTCGATCGCTTCGGCGGGGAACAATTCGCGCATCTCCTGCTCATTGCGCAGGTAATACGAATCATTGTTCATGCGCATGCGCTTTTCGTCGGAGAGCAGCGCGTTCGTTTGAATGCACAGCATCACGTCGTGCGCTGGCGCGTCTTCGCGCTTGACGTAGTGCACGTCGTTCGTGGCGATGAGCGGAACGCCGAATTCTTTGGCAAAACTAAGCAGCGTTTCGTTGACCGTGCGCAATTCGTCGATCGAGTGATCCTGAAGCTCGATGAAATAATCGTCCTTGAAAATCTCGCGATACCAAAGCAGACGTTCGCGCGCGGCGTCGATGTTGCCTGCCATGATCAGGCTGGGGATTTCGGAGGCCAGACAGCCGGAGGTGCAGATGACGCCCTCGGCGTAGGCGGCGAGCGTAGGGTGATCGATGCGCGGGCGGTAGTAAAACCCCTCGAGCTGTGAGCGCGTGGCCAGCGCCATGAGGTTCTTGTAGCCGGTGGTGTTTTTTGCCAGGAGCAGCAAGTGATGGGGTGAACGATCGTGCTTGTTGTCCTTGTCCGCCATGCGGCGACCCCAGTGCGCGAGATAGCTTTCGATGCCAATGATTGGACGCACGCCGACTTTGGCGCATGCGTCGTGGAATTCGATGACGCCGTGCATGACACCGTGATCGGTGAGCGCCACAGCAGGCATGTCCAGCTCTTTTGCGCGTTTTGCCAGGCCGGCAACACGACTATAGCCGTCCAGAAGCGAATATTCGGAATGGCAGTGCAGGTGAACAAAGGACATGGGCCGATAAGTATAGGGGAGAGGAGAAGAGGGAAGAGGGAAGAGGGAAGACGACGAGTGTTCCCTCTCTCATATACTTTCTTTCCATGTCTATTCATCGCCGAATTATTCTGCTGACGTATGCGCCGACGATCGCCGAGGTGCAGGGAAGGCGCCTCTATGAGGTCATGGACTGGCATGATCCAGGTGTGCTGGCGGCGCGCTACATCGACGACGTGCGGCAGGCGAGCCACGGGATCGTGCAGTACGAGATTGTCGAATTGATCGAACTGGACGAGTGGCCGCGCAAGGTGGACGGCTATCGCTACGATGCCGAGACATATCTGCGCTGTATGCGCGAGCGGCGTGGTTTTCATCAGCCGGATGCGGTCGATTACAAGGCCATGCTGCGTGACGCAGATTTTCTGCGCAAGGTGCAGGATAACGAAGCTGACGAGCTGTGGATTTTCGGGTTTCCGTACGCCGGATTTTACGAATCATGCATGGGCGGTGCAGGTGCAATCTGGTGTAACGGCCCGGTGCTGCCGGACACGGCGCACATCGAGCGGCGCTTTTGTGTGATGGGCTTCAGCTATGAGCGCGGTTCGGGTGAGATGCTGGAGAACCTGGGGCACCGTGCCGAGAGCATCATGGAGCATGTGTTTGCGGGTGTGCCCGAAAGTGCGCCGCCCGTGCATGTGACATCGTCGGCTCTCGAGCGACTGCGGCGTTGGCTCGGGCTGAGCAACGATGCGGGGGTGGAATCAGCGATCGATCTACGCACGAATTTGTGGAGGCGTTTTATCCGGTATGAAAAAACGCACCCGGGTGCGGCGCAGTGCGGCAATGTGCATTTTGCGCCGTCGAGCGAGCGTGACTACGACTGGGGAAATCTGCGCGAAGTGCTGTCCGGCGCAGACGACTGGCTGAACTATCCGCATCTGACCGGCGCGATGCGTCGGATGCGCACGAGCGATTGGGGCGGTGGTGAGATTCGTGCGCACCACTTGTGGTGGATGCAGCGTTTTCCGCACGTGGACGGCGAGACGCCGAACGGCAGGCCGCATAACTGGTGGTGGGCGATCGCTGCTCTTGAGTTTTAGCGGATAGCGGGGAGTGGGGAGTGGATAGTGATAGTGATAGTGGATAGTGAACGTGATCGTGGTTTGGCCTGTGCGGCGTCATGTGAACCCATATCAGTTCGAACGTCGATAGATCGACTCACCAACGACAGGCCCATACATCACTATCCACTATCCACTATCACTACCCACTATCTGCTCTTTCTCCGCATCGCCAGCCCTTCTATGGTGTACACCGCCAGCGCCAGCCAGACTGCGCCGAAGCCGATGGCGCGTGTGGCATCAAATGGCTCGTGATAGATCAGTGCGCCGATGATGAACTGCAGCGTGGGAGCGATGTATTGCAGCAGGCCGAGAGTGGTCATGGGGATGCTGCGCACGCCGACCGAGAATAACAGCAGAGGGATGGCGGTGACGGCGCCGGCGCCGAGCAGGAGTGCGGACTGCGTGACGGACGTGCTGGTTCCGCTGACGCCGGTAAAGAGCAGGAAGGCAGCAGCGAAGGGGGCGATCAGCGCCGTTTCCATGGTGAGGCCTTCGAGTGAATCGAGGCGTGCGACTTTGCGCAGGGCGCCGTATGCGCCGAAGCTCGCTGCCAGCGTAAGGGCGACCCAGGGCAGAGAACCGTTCTGAACTGTGAGAAAAATCACGCCCGCGGCCGCCGACGCGATCGCCAGCCACTGGCCAGTTCGCAGGCGTTCCTTAAAAAAGATCACGCCGAGAGCCACATTTACGAGTGGGTTGATGAAATAGCCCAGGCTGGTTTCGACGACGTGTCCGCTGTTGACGGCCCAGATGTAAACCAGCCAGTTGATCGACAGCAGGGCGGAACTGGCCGCCAGCAGGAGCAGCAGCTTGCCATCTTTTATTACGCTGCGCACCCACGACCAGCGCCGCAGGACGGACAGCAGGATCACATTGAATGCAAGTGCCCAAATAACGCGGTGGCTCAAAATCTCTGCGGCAGGCACTCCGGCAAGTGCTTTCCAGTAGAGGGGCATTACTCCCCAGGCGACATACGAAGCGAAAGCGGAGAGGACGCCTTTTCGGGAGTTCATGCGAGAGTATTTACGTTGCACCTGTGCACGCACAGGAGTCTGTGTGAGCCGTTGGGAATGGTAACTACTCAGGCCTAAATCAGTATTTCCCGCGAAACGCGCTATTCCTTCCCCCTTCGGGGGAAGGAATAGCGCGTTTCGCGTTGGAAAAATGGATAGCCTGAGTAGTTACTGGGAATGACATCTGAGGATGCTGGTCGGGCCTGTGGTTTTTTCATCACGAACCACGCTGTGCTTCCCCAGAGTAACGGAGGCACAGCGTGGTTCGTCGGAAACTTAGGCCTGAGGGCTGAGTCGTGATGCAGAACTAGACGTGCTCGAAGCGCTCGACGTTCAACACGAATACGGTGGCACCGCCGATTTCGACGTCGATCACCTGTGCGTTGAGCGCGCCGGGGACTTCGCGCGGCACCGAGATGTACGAAGTGCGGCGACGTGCAGTGCCCTTCAGGATCTTCATAACGTCATCGATTTTGTCGTCTTCGATGCCGAGCAGGAGCGTGCTGTTTTCCTTGCGCAGCCAGCCGCCTTCGGTTGCGACGCGCGTCACACGATGGCCGCCTTCGATCAGTGCTGCAGTGACCTTCGCCGCGTCGTCCGCCTGCACAATTGCCAGAATCATCTTCATGCTCGTCCTCCATGTCGAGGGTTGCTGCAGCGGCACACGCCGTGCGCGTTGTGCATTTCCCTCCATCGACCGCCCGATACGGCAAATTATCCGCGATGCGGGCGTGACCGCAGTTTAGCTCGGCATCTCTGCTTTTGGAAAAGAGCCGAGAATGCGTACGATTGTCGCAAACTCGCGCAAATGGTCAAGGGCGCGCGCGCAATGAATGTCATCGGGCTTGCCCTGAAAGTCCAGATAAAAAAGATATTCCCACGGTGATCCCTGCAGCGGCCGCGACTCGATTTTCATCAGGTCGATGTCGCGCAGGGCGAACGCAGCGAGCGACTTGAAGAGCGAGCCGGGGACGTTGCCGACGACGAAGACGATCGACGTCTTGAACACGTCGCTGGGCAATGGAGGGAGTGCGGGTGAATCGTCGCGGGCGAGGATGACGAAGCGCGTGTAGTTGGTCGGGTCGTCTTCGAGGCCTTCGTCGAGGATGGGCATGTCGTAGATCTGCGCCGCGCGTCGCGAGGCGATGGCGGCAGTGTCGCGTGCGCCCGA
>CAXNFZ010000122.1:0-8432 GCA_964201495.1 Chloroflexota bacterium
GTGATTCGCGGGTTCATGCAGTCGAGTTTAGACACTCCCGATGGCTTCGGCCACGGCACGCATGGCAAAGCGAATGAGAGCGGTCTGCCTGCGCCAGCGGCTGGGCTGATCAAGAAGTCGAAACAACCATTCGAGGCCAAGTCGTCGCATCCAGCGCGGAGCAAGGCGCCGTGTGCCGGCGAGGTAGTCGAATGTGCCGCCGATGCCCATGCCGAGCATGCCCTGCGTTTGTGCGCTGTGGCGCATTGCGAATTCGTGCAGCCAGATATCTTGAGCGGGTGCGCCGTACGCCACGAAGAGCAGGTGCGGCTGCGCCGCATTCAGCAGCGCGTCGATTGCGGCGATGTGCTCTGCTCGCGGCGAGCCGGCAAAGCAGCCGACGATGTTGAGGCGGGTGTGCTGACTGCACAGTGCATCTGCAGCGCGCTCGGCGATGCCAGGTGCTGCGCCAAGCAGAAAAACGCGCCAGCCGCGCTGCGCAGCGAGCGCGCACAGGTGCTGGGTGAGTTCGACGCCGGTGACGCGTTCGCGCAACGGGGTGCCGCGCAGCCGTGCTGCCAGCGTGATACCCACGCCGTCAGCGAGCGCGAGTGCGCATGCGTCGAGCACGGCGTGGAAGCGCGCGTCGTGCTGCGCTGTCATGACGAACTCAGGATTGACGGTAGCGAACTGATGCACACCGCCGGCGGCGATCAGCGATTCCGCGTGCGCACATGCTTCGCCGTAGTCGACGTCGTCGATGCGCACGCCGAGGATGTGGATCGAAAGAGGAGGAGCAATGCTAATGGTTTACTGATTATGCCTGCATACAATTCGCCCTATGCTCGAACGACGGATCTATATGGATAACTCGGCGACAACGGTGCTCGCACCTGTGTCACTGGCGGCGATGCAGCCGCATTTGACGGACGTATATGGCAACGCTTCGTCGCTGCACAGCTTCGGCCGGGACGCGGCTGCGGCGCTCGACGAAGCACATCGCATCGTCGGCTGTGCAATCGGCGCGCGCGCGAGCGAAATTGTGTTCACCGGCTGCGGAACTGAAAGCGATAATCTGGCGATCCGCGGCGCTGCGCTGGCGATGCGCAGGCAACGCGGCCTCGAGCGGGGGCACATCATCAGCGCCGCTACTGAACACCATGCAGTCGAAGCTACGGTCTACCAGATGCAGGACCTGTTCGGTTTCGATGTCACGATGCTGCCCGTTGACAGTTATGGCGCGGTCGACCCGGAAGATCTGCGGCGTGCGATTCGCCCGGACACGGTACTGACCAGCCTCATGCTGGTGAACAACGAAGTAGGTACGCTTCTGCCGGTGCGTCTCTACGCCGACATCTGTCACGAGCATGGGGTGTTGATTCATACCGATGCGGTGCAGGCGCCGGCGTATCTTCCGGTCGACGTCCATGACCTGCGTGTCGATATGCTGGCCCTGAGTGCGCACAAATTTTATGGGCCGAAGGGTGTCGGCGTGCTGTATATGCGCGACGGCACGCCTTATCTGCCGACGTCGACGGGCGGCGGACACGAGCGTGGCCGTCGTGCCGGCACAGTGAATGTCGGCGGGGCAGTGGGTACGGCTGCCGCATTGCAGTACGTGGTACGTGAACGCGAGGCGCAGGCGCCGCGGCTGCGCGCCCTGCGTGACCGAATGACGGCCGGTGTGCTGGCCTCGGTTTCCGATGTGCGGCTGAGCGGTCATCCGACCGATCGGTTGCCCGGCCACGCCAGCTTTCTTTTTCGGGGCATCGACGGGGAGACGCTGCTGATGTCTCTGGACGTCGAGGGCATCGCAGTGAGCACGGGCAGCGCGTGTACCAGCGGTGATCCGGAGCCGTCGCCGGTGCTGACAGCGATGGGCATTGAGCGTGAGTGGGCGCTTGGCGGGCTGCGGATTTCGCTGGGTTACCACAACACCGATGCAGATGTCGATGCTCTGCTCGAGATATTGCCTGTGTGTGTCGAGCGGGTGCGCCGCGCGACGTTGGAGATGATGTGACGAAGACACGCGTTGTTGTGGCGATGTCCGGCGGTGTAGACAGCTCGGTCGCAGCGGCGCTGCTGGTTGAGCAGGGCTACGACGTGATCGGCATCATGCTGCGGCTGTGGGCAGAGGAGGGCAGCGACGAGTATGGCCAGCCGAACGCCAATCGCTGCTGCGCTCCGGAAGCGGTGGCCGATGCGCGCGCCATCGCGCAGATGCTGGGCATTCCGTTCTATGACGTGCATGCTGAGGCTGTCTTCAAGCAGCGCGTCGTCGATCCGTGGACGGAAGACTATGCCGCTGCAGTGACGCCGAACCCGTGCTTTCGGTGCAACCGTTCGATCCGCTTCGGCTTTCTGATGCAGCGAGCGCTGGCGCTCGGCGCCGAATACATGGCGACGGGTCACTATGCGCGCGTTGAGTATGGCGCGGATGGCGTGAGTCGCCTGTGCAAGGGGCGCGACGAGAAAAAAGACCAGAGCTATGTGCTGCATGTGCTTGGGCAGAAGGATTTGGCTCGCGCGATGTTTCCGTGCGGAGAATTCGTCAAGGCGGAAGTGCGCGAGCTGGCGCGGCGCTATGGCCTGCCGACCGCCGAGCGTGCGGAATCGCAGGACTTGTGTTTCCTGACGCAGGGCGATTACCGTGGTTTTCTTGCCCGCCAGAGGCCAGGCATTGCGCAGGCCGGGCCGATCGTTACGTCAGCCGGGGAGCGTATCGGCACACATGATGGGCTGCCGTATTACACGATTGGCCAGCGTAAAGGATTGAACCTTGACGTGCATAGTTCGGATGCGGAGCCGATGTATGTGCTGCGTCTTGATGCAGCGGCCAATGCGCTGGTGGTGGGGAAAGCAGAGCAGCTCGGCGCGCGTGAGGCGCGCGTCGGGGCGATGCATTACTGTGCCGATGCGTCGCCGGGCGAGCCGATGCGCTGCACGGCGAAGGTGCGCTACAAGGCGCGTGAGGCAGCGGGCCTGCTCGTGCCGCTGCCGTCAGGTGGCGCTCGTTTTGAATTCGACGAACCACAGCGTGACGTCACGCCGGGGCAGGGGCTGGTCTGCTACGACGGTGACGTCGTGATCGGTGGAGGCATCGTGGTGCGCGGCTGAGAAGCGGCGCTAGTACAGCGGCAGAGAGCGGTCGATTTCGCGCGCCCAGGCGAGGATGCCGCCCTTTACGTTCTTGACATTTTTGAGGCCGACGTCATCGCGCAGGAAGCGCACGATGTCGGCGCTGCGCACACCGCTGCGGCAATGCACGAGGATTTCGTCGTACGGCGCGAACTCGTGAATATGCTCCGGCACGGTGCGCATCGGCATCAGGCGCGCGGCGTCGAGGTGGACGATGTCCCATTCGTTTGGCTCGCGCACATCGAGCAGCAGCGTGTTGGTGGAGGTCAGCCCTGTGGCCAGTCGCTCGCGCAGCTCTTGTACGGTGATCTCGGGGATGCCGCGTGCGTCTAGCTGCAGCGCCGCAGCCGGTTTCACGCCGCAGAATTCGTCGTAGTCGATCAGGCCGTGCAGCGTCGGATTCGTGCCGCAGATCGGACACGCTGGATCCCGCCGCAGCTTCATTTCGCGGAAGCGCATGTCGAGCGCGTCGTAAGTCATGAGCCGGCCGATGAGCGGATCGCCGGCGCCGGTGATCAGCTTGACGGCTTCGGTCGCCTGAATAACGCCGATCACGCCGGGAAGCACACCGAGCACGCCGCCCTCGGCGCAGCTGGGCACCAGCCCGGGCGGCGGCGGTTCGGGGTAGAGACAGCGGTAGCACGGGCCGTGCTGCACCCAGAAGACGCTCGCCTGACCTTCGAAGCGAAAGATGCTGCCGTACACGTTGGGTTTACCGGTCAGCACGCAGGCGTCGTTGACGAGATAGCGCGTTTGAAAATTGTCGGTGCCATCGACGATTACGTCGTACTGGCTGAAGATTTCGAGTGCGTTGGCGCTGTTCAGAGCGAACTCGTAGCCGACGACGTGCACATGCGGGTTGATGTCGGCGATGCGGCTGCGAGCACTTTCCATCTTGGATTTGCCGACTGTGCTTTGACCATGGATGATCTGGCGCTGCAGATTCGATTCGTCGACCACATCGAAATCGACGATGCCGAGCGTTCCGACGCCGGCGGCGGCGAGGTACATCGCTGCGGGTGCGCCGAGCCCGCCTGCGCCGACGAGCAGCACTTTGGCGGCCTTGAGGCGCTTCTGCCCATCGACGCCCACTTCGGGCAGGATCAGGTGGCGCGAATAGCGCCGCACTTCATCATTCGAGAGCGCCACGCCTTCGGGCGAAGTGAGCGGCGGTGCGCCGCCGGCGACGGAGGGGACGATGCTGAGCTCGGCTCCGTCTTCGACAGCTGTGTCCATGCCCTGCAGATGGCGCACGTCTTCGTCGTCGAGGTAAATGTTGACGAACGCGCGGAGCTTGCCTTCGGCGTCGAAGATCTGCGGCATCAGCTGCGGATGCTGCTGGGTGAGCGCTGTCAGAGCGGCGCCCACTGAATTGCAGTCGACGTCGACGACGCGCGCGCCGCCGGTGAATGGGCGCAGTGGAGTGGGGATGCGTATTTGGACCATGAAGGCATGAATATACCGAATCTGTTCCTTTGTGAGCCGACGTGGGAGTGCGCAAAGCCCAATTGGTATCCGCGAAACACGCCATCGCCCGCCCCCTTCGGGGGCGGGCGATGGCGTGTTTCGCGGGTTTCATCAATTAGATTTTGAGCACTCCCGCCGACGTCCTGTAGGAGGAACAGCGTGTTTCATGGGAAATATCGATAGGCGTCTGTGCAGCACAGGAAATCATCCACTGCCAGAAATTTGCCGATCTGCCGGGTTTTAGTGCGCTGGTTGACAACATGCCGATGCGTCTCTACAGTCGAGCAACAGCGCAAGGATATTTCCTGTGAACCACGCTGTTCCCTCTGCAGGGAAGAGGAATGGCGTGTTTTGCGGTGGGCGATAGACTGACCTGAGTTGTTACACAGTTCAATGCGACGATGGTTTGCGACGATGGTTTGCGACGATGGTTGCTGTATCTCGATCTATTCGATCTATTCGATCTATGACTAACACGCCGGCACTCCAACTAACGCAGGTAAGCAAGACATTTATTTCGAAGGAACGTGCCGTGCAGGCGCTGTCGCCGATCGACCTGACCGTGCAGCGTGGTGAGTTCGTCTGCTTTCTGGGTGCGAGTGGTTGTGGGAAGTCGACATTGCTGAGCATCATTGCCGGGCTCGAGCCGGCGAGCGGCGGCACGATCGTGGCTGAGGGTGTGGAGGTACGCGGGACGGGCATCGATCGTGTGATGATGTTCCAGGATGCGGCGTTGTTTCCGTGGCTGACGGTGCAGGGCAACGTGGAATTTGCCCTCAAGCAACAGGGAATTCCGCGCCGTGAGCGTGCCGAGCTGGCGCGCACATGGATCGAGCGCGTGCGTCTGGGCGGTTTCGAGAACAGCCCGGTGCATCAGTTGTCCGGCGGCATGCGGCAGCGTGTGGCGCTGGCACGATCGCTGGCCGTCGATCCTGCAGTGCTTTTGATGGATGAGCCGTTCGGCGCGCTCGACGCATTGACGCGGGATCGGCTGCATCTGGAACTGGAGAGCCTGTGGTCGGCGACGCGCAAGACGATTCTGTTCGTGACGCACAACGTGCGCGAAGCAGTGGCGCTTGGCGACCGTGTGCTGGTTTTCTCGCCGCGGCCCGGGCGCGTCGTCGGCGAGTTCACCATCGACCTGCCGCGCCCGCGATCGCTCGAAGACGTCACGGTGATTGCCGAGGCGGCGAAGGTGATGGCCGTGCTGCGTGAGGCGCTGGGGGACGCGGGCGACGAGTGAGTGCGGCGCCGAAAGTTTCGTGGTTTGAGCCTGGCGTGTCGACAAAGGGGAATGGTCGCGTTGACAGAGGTATGACAGAGGTATGAATGACAAATACGATTCCGGAATGACGCATCACTGCCGTATTTCCCGCCGCAGCTTCGTGAAGATTTCGACCAGTGCAAGCCTGGCGGCATTGGCTGGAGTCATGGCGTCTTGTGCGAACCGTGCCGCGCCGACAGATCGCATACGCCTGGCATATTTCCCGAATCTCACTCACGCTGCGGCGCTCGTCGGTATGCAGACCGGGGCATTTGCGAAGGCGGCGGCGGCGGCAGGATCGACGCTCGACGCAAAGACGTTCAACGCCGGGCCTGCGCTGATCGAGGCATTGTTGGCGGGCGAGATCGATATCGGCTACGTCGGCCCGAGCCCGGCGATCAATGGCTATGTGCGCAGCAGCGGCAAGGCGTTGAAGATCATCGCCGGTGCATCGAGCGGAGGCGCGTTGTTCGTGGTGCGGCCCGGTGCGAACATTGCGGCGGCGCAGGACCTGGCAGGCAAAAAAATTGCCACGCCGCAGCGCGGCGGCACACAGGATATTGCGCTGCGGCACTACGCGCGCGCGAACGGCTTGAAGACGTCGGACGAAGGCGGCGATCTGACGATCGTGCCGACGGCGAACCCGGACATTTTGACGCTCTTCAAGCAGGAGCAGATCGATGGTGCCTGGGTGCCGGAGCCGTGGGGCACGCGCCTGCTGCAGGAAGCGAACGGGACGTTGTTCCTCGATGAGCGCAGCATGTGGCCCGACGGAAAATTTATTACGACGCTGATCGTGGTCAGCACGAAATTTCTCGAGGCGCAGCCGGCGCTGGTGCGCGGCATCATGAAGGCGCATCTCGGTGCGCTCGACCTGATTCGCACGAATCCGGAAGAAGCGCGCTCGCTGGCCAACAAAGAAATCGAACGCATCACGACGAAGGCACTGCCGACGAAAGTGATCGAGGCGGCGTTCGCCAACGTAGACTTCACACACGAACCGCTCGAGTCTTCTCTTTTTACTCAGGCCGACTACGCCTTCGAACTCGGCTTCCTCGGCAAAGACAAGCCTGATTTGAAAGACATATATGATCTGCGCATCCTGAACGAAGCGTTGCGCTGATGCTGAATCACACCCGCCTGTCAATCCCTCTGAATCGCGTTGCATTTTTCCTGCGGGGAAACGCCGCGCGACTCAGTTTTGGGTTTTGTCTGATGTATTCTTCCGCGGCAATTTTTAAAAAGGTGGGATACGCGGCGCTGCTCGTGTACTGCATCGTCGCGGCAGCTGCATTGTGGTGGGCGACGGCGCGATTTTTCCCGTGGCTGCGCGCTCGCCGCGTGCGGCCGTGGGCATATATGCTGGCGGCTGCGGCGCTGTTCGTCGGTGTGCTGTGTCTGTATCTGTATGCGCATCCGCGCATCGACACGGCAGGATTTCGCATCGGTGCGGTCGTCGTCGGCGCGAGCGACAACGACGATGCCATCGACGTGGCGATCGACGAGCTGCGGGCCGGGCGCTATCCGTATTACGCCCGAACTTTTCTCGGCGGCCCGCTTTCTCCGCTGCCGGGCGCGCTGCTGCTGGCGCTGCCGTTTTATCTGGTCGGCGACAGTGCGTTGCAGAACGTGTTCTGGACCGCAGTTTTTTTCTGGTTCGTCCAGCGGCACACGCGCAGCCTGCGCGTCGCTGTGGAGCTTGCCGTGCTGGTGCTGCTGTTGTCGCCGAACGTGTTGTACCAGATCGCGCAGGGGATCGACTACGGTGCGAATGCGATCTACGTATTCATCTTCGCGGCGCTGCTGGTGATGAACGTGCGCCGCGGCGGCGGTGTATCGGGCAGAGCAGTTCTGTATGCGGTGCTGCTTGGAATCGGCTTGTCGTCGCGATTGAATTTTTTGCTGATCGTCCCGTTCGTCTTCGTCGCACTGTTGCGCGCTGCGTCATGGAAATCGGCGATCGTGCTGAGTGCGGTGGTGTTCATCGCCTTCGTCGCGATCACCGCTCCCTTCTACGTATATGACCCTGCAGGATTTTCTCCGCTGCACACGTTTAACAAGATCGGCGGCGCAGCAAGTGGAAATGGATTGTTCCGGTGGGCGCCGGTGTTCGTGCCGATCATCGGAGGGCTCCTTGCTGGAGCGCTCGTGCTGCGGTCACGGGCATCGTACGACCTGAATGCCATGGCGCGGGATATGGCCGTCGTCACGGCGTTTCTGGCGATCGCCGGGTTCGTGACATCGAGTGTGGCGAGAAATCATCTCCACTTCGATTCACTGCACTTCGGTATGTTGTTCGTGTTTTTCGGCGCCTTTGGATTCGGACCCGAGCTGCTGGTAACTACTCAGGCCAGCCAGTTTCCCAAAGCGAAACACTGATTTGGGCCTGAGTAGTTATGCTGCTGACACATCAGGAGACGAAATGATTGGGACAGTATTGGTCGCGTTGGCTGCGGTGCTCGCCTGTACGACGGCGCTGTGGCTTGTGAGCCTGCGGCTGCGCGATGCGAGCATCATCGACTTGTTCTGGGGGCCGGGCTTCGTCGTTGCCGGCGCGGTGTATGCGTTCGGGACGGCTGGCGAC
>CAXNFZ010000123.1:0-8310 GCA_964201495.1 Chloroflexota bacterium
CCGGAAGGGGTGGAAATGGTGCTGCCGGGCGACAGCGTGACGATGAAGGTGAAGCTGATTGCGCCGGTGGCGCTGGAATCTGGTTCGCGCTTCGCGATCCGCGAAGGTGGCCTGACTGTGGGCGCCGGCACGATCGTCAAGGTGCTCGAAAGCTAATTGCGCCCAGCGAAGTCAATCCTGGTGCATCGCGGCTGCTGCGCCCCTGCGGGGTGTGTGGGAGCAGAGGCGCACCGGGACGAGCTTCGTGAGCGAGACACTTACTATGGCCAAGCAGAAGCTTCGCATCCGTCTGAAAGCGTACGATCATCGTGCGCTGGACCGCAGTGCACAGCAGATCGTCGAGACGGCAGAGCGCACAGGCGCCACAGTTGTGGGACCAGTTCCCCTTCCTGTGAAAATTGAGCGGTATACTGTGCGGCGCTCTACGTACATCGACAAAGATTCGCATGAGCATTTCGAAATTCGTACGCATAAGCGCCTGATCGATGTGCTCGACCCAGACTCGAAGACTATCGATACGCTGATGAGGCTCAACCTCCCGGCTGGCGTGGATATCGAGATCAAGCTGTAAGCGCACTGTGCCGCAGTCGGCGGCTGCGCCTCAGCGCATAGAGTGTCCAGAAGCTTCGCCTCCCGTGCTCGGCATGGGAGGCGAAGCTGCCGAAAGGCAAGGGCGCATATGAGCGTGAGGAGCAGGCTGAAGGCAGGCAAATCCCGGCGTTTCCAGCCAATGATGACAAATGAAGAAGTTAATCGGAAGAAAAGTCGGCATGACCCAGATCTTCGATGACAAGGGCAATGTCACAGGGGTGACGGTCATCGAAGCAGGTCCCAATTACGTCACGCAGGTGAAGACGGCGGAGACGGATGGCTACACGGCCGTCCAGCTCGGCTTCGGTGAAGTCGTGGCGCGTCGATTGACGCGCGGCGAGCTGGGCCATCTGGGCCAGCTGAAGCCGAACGAGAAGCACCCCAAGCGACGTGAAATCAGCGTTCCGGCGTTGCGCCATCTTGAAGAGGCGCGCATGGATGAGATCACAATGCAGGAAGGCGACGTCTTGAAGGCGGACGTATTCCAGGTTGGTGATTTCGTGGATGTGACGGGCACGATGAAGGGCCGCGGTTTCGCGGGCGGCATCAAGCGTCACGGTTTTCATCGCCAGAAGAAGACGCACGGTGCGTCGGACCGCGAGCGCGCGCCTGGTTCGATCGGTGCGGGCACGACGCCCGGCCGCGTCGAGAAGGGTCAGCGCATGCCGGGCCACTACGGCGACACGACAGTGACGTCGATGCGGCTCAAGGTGATGCTGGTTGATCCTGAGCGCAATCTGATCGCGGTGCGTGGGTCGATTCCCGGTTCCAAGGGTGGCATCGTGGTGATCAAGACTACGAGCAGAGGGTAATCGATCATGAAAGCACCAATTTTGAATTTGCAGGGCCAGCAGATCGGTGAGATCGAGCTGTCGGACAAGATTTTCGGCGCGGAAGTGAAGCAGCCGCTGATGCATCAGGCGTTGTTGCGCCAGCTGGCGAATGCGCACCTGGGCACACACAAGGTAAAGACGCGCGCGGAAGTGAATCGGACGACGAAGAAGTTGTTCAAGCAGAAGGGGACGGGCAACGCACGCCAGGGCAGCCGCAAGGCTCCGCATCACCGTGGTGGTGGTGTGGCGTTCGGACCGACGCCGCACAGCTATGAGCAGGACATGCCGCGCAAGATGCGGAGGCAGGCAGTGCGTTGTGCGTTGTCGCAGAAGGCAACGGACAATCAGCTGATTTTCGTCGATTCGCTGGCGTTTGAAGGGCCGAAGACGAAAGAGTTCGTCGCGGCGATTAAGGCGCTGGGCGTAACGAAGAAGGGTCTGGTGGTGCTGCCGGGCCGCAACGAGGTAGTTGAGCAGTCTGCCAACAACGTCGAGGGCGTGAAGACGCTGCACGCGACGTACCTCAACATCAAGGATATTTTCACGCACGATCACCTCGTCATCCCGCTGGATGCGCTCGAGAAGATCAACACGTGGCTGGGGTAAAGAAATGCATCCTTATGAGATTCTGATCCGCCCGCTGATCACCGAGAAGACGCAGTGGCAAGTCGGCTATGAGAAGCCGCAGTACTCGTTTGAGGTGGATTCGCGCGCGAATAAGTCGCAGATCGCGGAAGCGGTGGAAGTGGCGTTCAACGTGAAGGTAGAGCGCGTGGCGGTGATCAACATGCCGGCGAAGCGACGGCGGAGTCCCCGCAGCAGCACGCGCGGCCGCAAGTCAGCGCACATCCAGCGCTCGGGACAGTGGAAGAAGGCGATTGTGCAGGTGGCTGCAGGCAATCGCATCGGCCTGTTCGAAGGAGTGGCGTAATCATGCCGGTAAAGAGTTTCAAAGCATATACGCCCAGCCGTCGCAACATGACGATGAGCGATTTCAGCGACATCACGGCATCAGAGCCGGAGAAGTCGTTGACGGTCGGCCTGAACACACACGGCGGGCGCAACTTTCGCGGCAAGGTGACGGTACGTCACCAGGGCGGTGGTGCGAAGCGCATGTATCGCATCATCGACTGGAAGCGCGACAAGGCGGGAATTCCCGCCCGCGTAGCTACGATTGAGTATGACCCCAACCGCAGCGCGCGTATCGCGCTGCTAAATTACGTCGACGGCGAGAAGCGCTACATCGTCGCCCCCCTAGGGTTGCAGGTGGGAGACGAGGTGGTGTCCGGACCGAAGGCGGAAGCGAAGGTGGGCAACGCGTTGCCGCTTGGCTCGATGCCGCTCGGCACGCAGGTGCATAACATTGAACTGCGTCCGGGCAAGGGTGGCCAGATCGTGCGATCAGCGGGCGCTTCGGCGCAGGTGCTGGCACGAGAGGGCGACTATGTGACGCTGCGCATGCCGTCGGGTGAAATGCGACGGGTGCTGCAGGCGTGCATGGCGACGGTGGGGCAGGTAAGCAATCCTGACCACGGGAACATCAAGCTGGGCAAGGCCGGCCGGTCGCGCCATAAGGGCGTGCGCCCGACGGTTCGAGGCACAGCGATGTCCCCGCGCGATCATCCGCACGGTGGTGGCGAAGGCCGCACGCCGGTGGGTAAGGACGCTCCGCGTACGCCGTGGGGCAAGAAGGCACTGGGCATCAAGACGCGGCGCAATAAGCGCACGAATCATCTGATCGTGCGCCGTCGGCAGAAGAAAGGCTAAATGAGCATGGAGTTCTGGGCGGTGCAAGCCGCTCGGAACCCGGTGCTCGGCACTAAACATGTCACGATCACTGAAGAAAGGCCCGTTTGTCGATGCGAAGCTGCTCAAGCGCATCGAGGGCATGAACCAGAAGGGCGAGAAGAAGGTCATCAAGACCTGGTCGCGCGCATCGACCATCTTCCCGCAGATGGTAGGGCACACGATCGCCGTGCACGACGGCCGCCGGCATATTCCGATCTACGTGACGGAAAACATGGTGGGCCATAAGCTGGGCGAGTTCGCGCCAACGCGCACCTTCCGCGGCCACGTGTCGAAGGAAGATAAGGCGTAGCGAGGAGACGGACCCATGTCACAGAAAATGGAAGGTAATCAGGTTCGCGCAATCGCGCGGCACATTCCGATGTCCCCGCAGAAGGTTCGCCTGGTGGCGGACTTGGTGCGTGGCAAGAATGCGCTGGAGGCGCTGACGTTGCTGCGCTTCACGACCAAAGCGGCGGCTGAACCCGTCAGCAAGGTGATCGCTTCGGCGGTGGCCAACGGCGTGGAGAACAAGCAGTTCACGGACAGCGATCTGGTGATTCGCGAGATCTGGGTGGACGGCGCACCGGTGCGCAACTGGCGGCGCTTTGCTGCGCGCGGGCGGTTTCGCCCGATTCTGCGCAAGAGCTGCCACATCGGCGTGATTCTGGAGGAGCAGTAGTTCTCCTGGTAGAAATTGTTTCCCGTCCCGAGGCAAGCACGCTCGGGGCCCGGGATTCGGGATAAACACGATGGGACGAAAAGTTCATCCGTATGGATTCCGCCTAGGCGTCATTCGCGACTGGAAGAGTCGCTGGTTCGCGCCGAAGAAGGAATACACGAAGCTGTTGATGGAGGACCTGCGCCTGCGCCGTTATTTGATCGGCAAGATGGCTAAGGCCGGCATCAGTGACATCACGATCGAGCGCTTTCCGCCGAACCAGCTGCACGTTGTCGTGCACACGGCGCGGCCGGGCGTAGTCATCGGCCGCAAGGGTGCGGCGGTGAAGGAAATCCGCGAGGGCGTGGAGAAGCTGACTGGCAAAAAGGTTAAGCTGGACATCGAAGAGATTGTCAAGCCGGACCTGGTCTCTGCCCTGGTGGCGGAGAACATTGCACAGCAGATTGAGCGGCGCATTCCGCACAACCGTGCAATGAAGAAGGCCGTGCAGACGACGATGTCGAAGGGTGCATTGGGCATCAAGATCGAGTGCGCCGGACGCTTGAATGGCAGCGACATGAAGCGCCGCGACAAGCAGATGGACGGACGCATCCCGCGCAGTACGCTGCGCGCTGACATCGATTACGCACGTGCGGAAGCGCACACGACGTATGGCTCGATTGGTGTGAAGGTGTGGATCTACAAGGGCGAGATTCTGCCGAATATGCAGCCCGAAGAAGTGACGCGCCCGACGCGCACGCAGCAGCCGACGCCGCGTGATCGGCGCGGGGGCGGCGGACGTGGCGGTGATCGCCGTGGCGGATTCCGCCGCGACGGAGACCGGGGCGGGCGCCCCGAGGGCGGCGAGTCAGCCGAATAATCGGCCGGCTCGCAGGAACAGAGGCGAGGTAGTCCTATGTTGATGCCAAAGAGAGTGAAATTCCGCAAGCAGCAGCGCGGCCGCATGACCGGTAAGTCGATCCGTGGATCGACGATCGAAGCGGGCGAGTTTGGCTTGCAGGCGACGGAGCCGGCGTGGGTAACTGCGCGGCAGATCGAAGCGGTTCGCCGCGTGATCGTGCGCGAAATGAAGCGCCGCGGCAAGATGTGGATTCGGGTGTTCCCGGACAAGCCTGTCACGGCCAAGCCGGCTGAGACGCGCATGGGTTCGGGCAAGGGCAGTGTCGACCACTGGGTCGCTGTGGTCAAGCCCGGCCGCATCATGTTCGAAGTTTCCGGCGTGACCGAAGACATCGCGCGCACCGCGCTTTCGCAGGCGGCTTACAAGCTGCCGATGAAGACGCAGGTCGTGGCGAAGCAGGAGAACTAGACATGAAGGCGACCAATGTGAAGGAACTGGCCGGCCTGAGCAGCGCGGAACTGGACGGGAAGCTGGACGACTCCTACAAGGAGTTGTTCAATCTGCGGTTTCAGCGCGCGCAGGGGCAGTTGACAGACACGAACAGCGTCAAGACGGTGCGCCACACGATAGCGCGCATCAAGACGGTAATGCGCCAGCGTGAACTCGCAGCGCAGGAGAAGAAGGCATGAGTGAGGCAGTTCCGCAGGCGGCCGAAGATCGCCGCCGCCGCATCACCGGCATCGTGGTGAGCGACAAGATGCAGAAGACCATTGTCGTCCGCGTCGAGCGCACGATGCGGCACCCGATCTACAAGAAGGTGCTGACGCGCGGCAAGAACTTCAAGGCACACGACGAGACCAACGATGCGCACGAAGGCGACACGGTGATGCTCGTCGAATATCATCCGGTCAGCAGGACCAAGCGCTGGCTGCTCGAAAAGATTGTCCAGAGGAAGGTCCAGTCATGATCCAGCACGAATCACGTCTTATGGTCGCTGACAACAGCGGCGCAAAAGAGCTGCTGTGCATACACGTGTATGGCGGACATAAGCGCCGCTACGGCAGCATCGGCGACATCATCGTGGCGACGGTCAAGCAGGCCAGCCCGACCGGCGATGTCAAGAAGAGCACAGTGGTGCGGGCAGTGATCGTGCGCGTGGCGAAGGAATATCGCCGCGCGGACGGGAGCTACATCAAGTTCGACGACAACGCCGCCGTCATCCTGGCGGAAGATTTGCAGAACCCGAAGGGCACGCGCATCTTCGGCCCGGTGGCGCGCGAGCTGCGCGACAAGGGCTTCATGAAGATCATTTCGCTGGCTCCGGAGGTCCTCTGAGGATTGGTTGATTTTGCGATTTGGCGATTCGCCGACGGCGAGTCGACCACCGACGGCCGTCGGTCGTCGACGAATGTCTAAATCGTAAAATCGACGATCACCGAAAGTTGTCTGGACTTGCCAGCAACGATAACGCCGATTCTCGTCGGGTACAGGGCGCACTCGCAGAGAGGCGCGCTCTCGAAGACACGGAACGCAACAGCAGGAAACAACAGGACGATAATCGGCGGCGGAGAACACGGTATGAAGATCAAGAAAGGCGACACGGTGGAAGTAATCACCGGTGACAACAAAGGGAAGCGCGGCGAAGTCGTGCGCACGATGCAGAAGGACGGCAAGCTGGTGGTGAAGGGCGTGAATGTTGCGCGCAAGCACCAGAAGGCACGCCGAGCCGGCCGCGGAGCGGCGCAGACAGGCATCATCGAGGTCGAGATGCCGATCGACGTCAGCAACGTCAAGCTGGTCGGCCCGAGTGGCAAAGCCACGCGGGTGAACTACAAGGTCGAGGGCGGTGAGAAGAGGCGCTTCTCGAACAAGCTCAACGAGGAGTTGAACTAGAAGCGTCGGACGAGATGAGCCGATGTGCGGCTCCCCCATGCGGGGAGATGCGGCATCGAGGAATTATTTCGTCGGGAGAATCAAGCTATGCCCGATTTGAACAAGACCTACACCGAGACAATCCGCCCGGCGCTGATGAAGGAATTCGACTGGAAGAATCCGATGCAGGCGCCGCGCATCTCGAAGATCGTGGTGAACATCGGCGTCGGCCGCGAGAGCGCGGACAATCCGAAGGTCGTGGACAACGCAGTCGATCAGCTCACGCAAATCGTCGGCCAGAAAGTGGTGGTGACGAAGGCGAAGAAGTCGATCGCTGGCTTCAAGCTGCGCGAATTTCGCCCGATCGGTGTGAAAGTTACGCTGCGCGGCAAGCGCATGTATGACTTTCTGTATCGCCTGATCAACCTTGCGCTGCCCCGTGTGCGCGACTTCCGCGGCATTCCGGCGGACGCATTCGATGGGCGCGGGAATTACACGTTGGGTCTGCGCGAGCAGATCATCTTCCCGGAAATTGACTACGACAAGATCGACAAGGTGCGCGGCATGGAAATCACGATTGTGACGACCGCCGACACCGACGACGAGGGCCGCGCGCTATTGCGCGAATTCGGTATGCCGTTCGCCAAGCCGGGAACTAACTAGCGAATCGCCGTGAGGCCGGGCAACCTGTCTCGTGGAATATAAAGAATCATGTCCAACAAGCAACCACGAACCGCCATGATGCTGCGCGAGCAGAATCGCAAGTACCGTGTGCGCGTCCGCAACCGCTGCGCCGTGTCGGGCCGCGCACGCGGCTACATGCGCAAGTTCGGCATTTCGCGCATTGTGTTCCGCGAGATGGCGCTGCGCGGCGAGATCCCCGGCGTGCGCAAGGCGAGCTGGTAGACAGACACAGGCGGCCGGCACTTGCTGGTTGTCGATTTCCTCTTCTTCCGGGCGAACAGCACTGGAGAAGAAGACGACTGACCGGGATTGCCGGCCGCTGCAAATGAGGAAGCTGAGGAAGCAATGAACGACACTCTGAGCGACATGCTCGTGCGTATCCGCAACGCCGCCATGGTTGGCAAGCCGTCGGTGGCGGTGCCTATGTCGAAGCTGAACGAGCGCGTGGCCAACATCCTCAAGGACGAAGGCTACCTGGACGGCGTGCAGGTGGTGGGTGAAGGCGCGATTAAGATGTTGAACCTGACGCTGCGCTACTTCGGTGAGCGCCGCAGCCGCAAGCCGACGGTGACTGGTTTGAAGCGCATCAGCAAGCCGGGCAAGCGCATTTACTGCGGCAAGGACGACATTCCGCGCGTCCTGAGCGGCATCGGCATTGCGGTGATGTCCACGCCGAAGGGCGTGATCACCGGAAAGCAGGCTCGTCGACTGGGCGTCGGCGGCGAAGTGCTCTGCTACGTATATTAAGCAGCAGTGCTGAAGGCAGGGCGCCCGGATTGCGCATGCGTAATTTGGATGCGCTGCTTTCGGCGCACTGCTTCAGTAATGAACGGGGTGTGTGCCGGGGCTTGGCTGATGACTGTGCACCGCCCGCTTCGAACGAGAAATAAACTATGTCACGAATTGGAAAGAAGCCGATCCCGGTGCCGGCCGGCGTCGATGTGAAAATCGATGGCGGCCATGTGACGGTCAAGGGCCAGAAAGGCACGCTTGAACGCACGGTGAGTTCGAAGATCACGATT
>CAXNFZ010000124.1:0-8133 GCA_964201495.1 Chloroflexota bacterium
CTTCAGACGGCAGCGAAGTTAATTGTTCTGAAAAGCAGGGTGCTGTTGCCGCGGGTTGCGGTGATTCAGGAAGAAGAAGACGAGACTGACGACCTCGTGGCGGCGCTGCAGGCGTATCAGGTATTCAAGCGTGCAGCGCGTGTGCTGCAGGAACGAGAGAAGCGCGGACTGCGGTCCTATCGCAGCGAGCCACCGGCGATTGCGCGGCCGAAGGCTGCTGGTCTGCCGCTCGACAACGTGACGCTTGCGATGATCACGCGCGCGATGCAGCGTGTGATTGATCGCTGGATGCCGCCGCCGCCGGTCAATGACGTCATGTCACGTCTGCCGTTCACGGTCAATGATTGCATGGACCGCATTCGCACATCCGTGATGATTCAACCTCGTGTTCGCTTTGACGAAATGCTGGTGGGAGTGAACACGCGCGTCGAAATCGTGATCACGCTGCTGGCGTTGTTGGAGCTGCTGAAGCGCTTCGCAGTGCGCGCGTATCAGGCTCAGCCATTCGGCGAAATCTGGTTCGAACATTTTCCAGAAGCGGAGCGGCCGTGGGCCGAAATGGGACAGGCTCCTCCTGTGGACGACGATGCGGTGGAATTCAAAGGGTGAGGATCGTCAGCGAAGCTGTTCGTATAGCGCAAGGAGCTCATCCACGCGCTCTTCCCACCCGAACTTTTCCCAGATGCGCGATTGTGCCGCTGCGCCGAGGCGTGCGCGCAGATCTGCATCACTCATCAGCTGAGTGAGTGCTGCTCCGAAAGATTGTGCGTCGCCGGGTGTCGTGAGCAGTGCGCTGCGCTCATGCTCGAGGTAAACGCGGTTCATGCCGACGTCGCTGACCACCATCGGCAGGCCGCAGGCCATGTAGTCCATGACCTTGCCGCTGCACTTGGCGCGGTTGATGATTGTGTCGCGATAGGGATACACCGCAATGTCCGCGGCGACCAGATACTCGATGAGCTCGTCGTGAGGCATGAAACCGTGCCATTCGGTCTGTGCTGATTTCCCCGCCCGTTCGATCGCTGTGCGGAAAGAGGGAATTCCCTCACCGGTGGCATGAACGCTCAGATGTAACTCGGCGGGCAGGCTTTGCGCAAGGATATCCATGTCATGGCCGAATGGAATCGTGCCGGCATAAATCGCAACGCGCTTGTCGCTCCATTCGAATCTGCGGCGCAGCTCGATGCGCCTGCTGTGGGCAGCAGCGACGACGGAGCGGAGACGCTCGTCGGGGCCATTCGGAAAAAGGGTGACAGGGCCGCCCTGCGCGCTGCGCATCGAGCGGGTGCGTTCGACGAGCAATTCGCTTGCGCATGTGGCGGCGCGTGCGCGCCGAAGCGCCCAGCGCTCCTGCCAGGCGAAGTAGATCTTGAACGGCGCTGGATACGGATTGACGTCGATCCATCCGCCGCGGCCCTCCCAGTCGTCGTTGTCGATGACGATGCGTTCGACGAACTGAGCAGCGAGCAACTGCATCGCCAGAGCACCGGCGCCGATGGGCTTGAATACGTGAATCACGTCCGGCGCGAGTTCGCGCGCCCGTGCGGACATCTGCCGGGCGAATGACAGATAGCGACGCACACCGAAGTGCATCGTGCGCATATTTTCCAGCCTGACGCCCGCATGCTCCCAGCATTTGTCTGAGTCGGACGGGGCATCGTACGGCGGCAGCAGAATGTGCACTTCGTGTCCGCGGCGCACCAGCGCTGTTGCAATCGGCAGCATGCGTGCACTGACGGTGGCCTTCGGCGCAAATGCGAACGGTGCGATGAACACGATTTTCACGAACTGCGATTATGAACGAAGTCCGGTTGATCGGGTGCATCCGCGATTTGGGGCGAATTTCAACAGCAGATTTCCTCACGCGAAGCCGCGAAGAACGCGAAGAAAATGCTTTTGGGGCTTTGCCGCGCCTTCGCTCGAGGAAGACTCTTCGGCAACGTAACTACTCAGGCCATCCATTTTTCCAACGCGAAACGCGCTATTCCTTCCCCCTTCGGGGGAAGGAATAGCGCGTTTCGCGGGAAATACTGATTTAGGCCTGAGTAGTTACTCGGCAACAGAATTCAGATCTCTTCGCGTTCTTCGCGGCTTCGTGTGAGAAATGCATCCGCGTTTGGGGGCAGAGAGCACGGGAGGGCGAAGGACGCACCCGGCTACACTGGTTGCATGCGTCGGATCGTGAATGGGTTCGTATTGATCACGGCCATGTGTGCCGTTGCATTCGCCTGGCTTTGGTTCGGCCTGCCGGATGTGGCTGATCTGGCTGCGCGTGCGCGTGTGCCGAGCAGCAGAATCGTGGACCGGCATGGGACGTTGTTGTACGAGCTTGTTGATCCGCGCAGTCTCGATGCCGGCCGCCACATGGCTGTGCCGCTGGCGCAAATGCCGCTGTACATGCGCGCGGCGACGATTGCGATCGAGGATGCGAGCTTCTACGAAAACGTGGGAATCGATCTGGTCGGAATCGTACGCGCCTTGTGGATCAATCTGCGCGGCGGCGAAGTACTCACTGGCGGCAGCACGATTACGCAGCAGCTTGCGCGACAACTGCTCTTCGATGAAGGTGAGCGGCAGCAGCGGACAATCCTGCGCAAGATTCGTGAATCTCTGCTTGCCTGGCGCATTTCGCAGCGCTATACGAAGGATCAGGTGCTCGAGCTTTATCTCAACGAAATTTACTACGGCAATCTGGCGTATGGCATCGAGGCGGCGTCGCGCGCGTACTTCGGTAAGAGTGCGTCCGAACTGGATCTCTCTGAATCTGCGTTTCTCGCAGGGCTGCCGCAGTCGCCGGCGACGTACGATCCGTTCACCGTATTTGAGCTGGCGCGTGCGCGTCAGAAGATCGTGCTGGATTTGATGGTGCGCACCGGTTCGATTCCCAGAGCAGAAGCAGAGGAAGCGTTTCAGGCACGACTGCGCATCGCACCTGCACCTTTTGAAATCCGTGCGCCGCATTTTGTGGTGTATGCACGTGCTGAGGCTGAGCGACTGCTCGGGCGTGAGCGTCTGCTGCAGGGTGGGCTGTTGATTACGACGACGCTCGATTTGCGCTGGCATGACGAGGCACAGGAATCGGTGCAGCGCCGGCTGCTGGAGCTGGCACAGCCGTCGTTCGACACGCCGGACCACGAAGCAGGCAACGCTGCGGTGCTGGGCCTTGAGTCGACGACGGGTGCAGTTCGCATCATGGTCGGCAGCCCGAATTATTTCGATGCGGCCACGGCAGGTGCGGTCAATGCGACGACGGCGCTGCGTCAGCCGGGGAGCGCCATCAAGCCGATCACCTACGCGTCTGCTTTTGCTCATCTGCACGGTTTTAGTGCTGCTTCACCGATCATCGACGTGCGGACGGCTTTCCCCACGTTCGAGGGCACGCCCTATGTTCCGCTCAATTACGATCGTCGGCATCACGGCATTGTCTCGGCGCGTGCGGCACTGGCGACCTCGAACAACGTCGCCGCTGTGCAGGTGCTGCGACAGGTCGGCGTCGCGAACATGATTTCTCTGGCGAATGACCTTGGGCTTGCGACGTTCAACGACGGCCGCCGCTACGGACTTGCGCTGACGCTCGGCGGTGGAGAGGTGCGGTTGATCGACCTGACCTCTGCGTATGCGGCCTTGGCGGCCGGTGGTCTGCGTGTAGCTCCCTATGCAGTTGAAAGCATTCGTTCTCGTGACGGCAGCGTCGTGTATCAGCATGCTTTGCCCGAATCGAGGCAGGTGCTCGATGCTCGCGTCGCGTGGCTGCTGACGGACATCCTGGCGGATGGCGCCGCGCGTGCGCCGGCGTTCGGTGCGAACAGCGTGCTCGAAATTGGACGCCCGGCCGCAGTCAAGACGGGCACTACGACGGATTTTCGCGATAACTGGACAGTCGGATATACACCGCAGATGGCAGTCGGTGTGTGGGTGGGAAACGCCGATGGTTCGCCGATGCAGCGGATCAGTGGAGTGAGCGGCGCGGGACCGATCTGGAACGACGTGATGCGCGCGGTCCATCGCGATCTGCCGATCGTGGGCTTCACGCAGCCGGCGGGAATGGTGCGAGTGGGTGTGTGTGCTCTCTCGGGCATGCTGCCGAGTGCAGCTTGTCCGCACGTGCGCTATGAGTGGTTCGTTGCGGGCACGGAGCCGACCGCGCCCGATGCGTGGCATCGTTACGAAAATGGGCGCCTGGTGATCGACGTGCCGTTCGCTGCACGCGAATGGGCGCGAGTGCAGGGGTGGCCGCTTGTGGGCGAGTCATCGGATATAAACGCTGCGTCTGTTGAGTTGATGCAGCCATACGACGGCACCCTCGTGCGCATCGATCGTGCACTGCCGCGCCAGGTGCAGCAGCTGCCGATCGAGGTGCGTGTGCGCGTCAATGATGCCGCGTCGGTTGAAGTGGTCGACGTGCGAGGAGCAATCGTCGCTCGGTTGCCACCGAACGGTGGTCGGTCGTTTTGGAAGCTCACGCCCGGGGAGCACGAATTCAGGGCGCGCGTGCGACGTGCAGATGGCAGCGTCGTTCAGAGCGCGGCAGCACGGGTGACGGTGCTGGATTCGCCATGAAAATGCATTTTGCTGGCTATCATTCATGGCCGATGGCAAACAATAAACTACTCCTCGGCCGCACTGCGCTGATTACGGGCGCAAGCCGCGGCATCGGTCGTGCGATTGCAGTCGAATTGGCGCGCCGTGGCGCGCGCGTGGCACTGGTCGCGCGCAGCGAAGTGGACTTGCGCTCGGTCGCGGCGGCCATCGAGAACGATGGCGGTGCAGCCGTCGTGTTTCCCACGGACCTGCGCGCCGTTGGATCCGTCGAGGCGCTGCGTTCAGTATTGGAGGCTGGCACGGGCGCGATCGATGTGCTGGTGAACGCCTCGGGAATTTTTGGCCCGATTGCACCAATTGCGGAAGTCGACGCGGGCGACTGGGAAGAGACCTTCATGGTGAATCTTTTCGGCCCGCTGCGGCTGTGTCGTGCGTTCGTTGGCCCGATGCTTGCGCGTGGATTCGGCCGCGTGATCAATGTTTCTTCCGCAGCATCGCTTCACGCCCCCGGCCGAAACACGAGCGCCTACGCTGCCAGTAAGCTGGCGCTCAATCACGTCACGCGGTTTCTGGCCAACGAAGTCGCGGGCCGCGGCGTGACTGCGAACGTGATTCACCCGGGTGATGTGAAGACGGCAATGTGGGCGGACATCCGTGATCAGACCGCACGCAGCACCCTCGACGCGAACAGCCTGCAGGGCTACCGCAGCTGGGTGAGCACGGTGGAGCAGGGCGGTGATTCTCCTGAAGCGGCTGCGCGACTTTCAGCATGGCTGGCGAGCGACGACGCCGGCCATGTCAACGGCGAGTTCGTCTGGATTCGCGACGGCATGCAGCAGCCGTTTCCAGCGTGGGGTGACCAGGCGATCGTTTCGCCGGAGTAGTCGGCGATGCGGTGTTCTGCAAGTTGGCAGCCTCGTCCCTTTCCCCGCGCGACGGAAGTGATTCCTACACGATGGTCCCGTAGAAATCGCAGCCCTCGCGCGGGGATGTGTGCGTGCGCGAAATTCACATCACGAATTGACGACGAACACATGCCGCCCTGCGCTGAGCTCGTGCTGCGCGCCTTGCACCTTCACGTCGTTTAGTGTGACATGTTCACCTACAGCAGGCAGGTGCGCGGTGGCGGTCGTGTTCGGTGGGACGACCACCGTCCAGTGCCATGCATCGTCGGTGAACCGCCACGCTGAGCTGATCTCGCCGTATGGGGTGTCCAGGCTGGCTGAGGCGTGCGACAAACCGCCGCCCGGCTGCGGGTGCAGAATCGCATGTTTGTAGGCGGGCTGCTCCGGATCGGTCTGGATTCCGGCGATCACGCGATACATCCAGGCGCCGACTGATCCATAGGCGTAATGGTTGAACGAGTTCATGCCGGCATCCTGGAAGCCGCGTTCGTCGGTCATGCCGTCCCAGCGCTCCCAGATCGTCGTGGCGCCCCTGGTCACCGAGTACAGCCATGAAGGCCACGTTTTCTGATTCAGCAGCTCGTATGCAGTCGAGAGCTGGCCGGCGTCGCTGAGCGCGTGCGGCAGATACGGTGCGCCGACGAAGCCGGTCGAGAGATGCATGTCGCGGCGCTCGATGTCGCGCACCAGCTCGGCTGCTGCGGCGGCGCGCATTTTTTTCGGCAGCAGGTCGAAATGCAGGGCCAGCACGTAGCTCGTTTGTGTCGGGCGGAACACGCTCGTGTTGAAGACTTCAGACGGCGTCGATTCGTACTCGACCGCAACGAGGTTGCCCGCGACTTTTGAATCTGTATCGTCCATGCCCTGACGCATCGGCGAGGCTTTTTCGTCGGCGGGCACACCGGCGCCGTCGATCAGGTAGCGCTCGCCGAATGCGACTTTGATTTCGTTGAACAGACGGCGGTACTTTGCCGCGTCGCGCCGTTTGCCGAGCACGTCAGCGATGCGGCTCATCAGAAGTGCGTCGTGAGCGAGAAAGGCAGTGCCGATCAGGTCGCGCGGAGTGGAGGCGTTGATCGACAGCCAGTCGCCGAAACCTGGCCAGCCGGCGAAGCCCGGAGCGGTGCGGATGTGGCCCGGGCTGTCGGCCAGAGTCACGTCCATGAAGCGCACCATCATGTCGTAGTTGTCCTCGAGGACGCGCGTGTCGCCGTATGCGACGAACAGCGTCCACGGGCAAATTACGACTGCATCCGACCAGGCTGGGCCGCCATCGGAGAGCAGCGGAGGCTGGTTCGGCACGACGGCGGGAATGTGGCCCTGTGCGTCCTGTGCATCTTCGACGTCGCGCAGCCACTTGTTCATGAATCCTGCGACGTGCAGATTGAACACAGCTGTGCCGATGAATGCCTGAATGTCGCCGGTCCATCCGAGCCGCTCGTCTCGCTGCGGGCAGTCGGTCGGCACATCGACGAAGTTGCCTTTCTGGCCCCACAGAATATTGTGCTGCAGCTGCGTGATGGTCGGATCTGAACATTCGAAGCGACCGGTCTGCGGCATGGCGGAGTGGAGCACGACTCCGGTGATGGTGTCGCGCGTGTACTCGCCTGGATAGTTGGCGATTTCGACATAGCGAAAGCCGTGAAAGGTAAACCGCGGCTCCCATTCTTCGATGCCGTCGCCTTTGAACGTGTAATAGTCGGTTGCGCGAGCAGTTCGCAGGTTGGCTGTGTAGATGGAGCCGTCCGGGTTCAGCACTTCGGCGAAGCGCAGCGAAACAGTCGTGCCAGCTGGAGCACTGCCGCGCAGTCGCACGCGGCCGACCATATTCTGACCGAGGTCGTACACTGCCGTTGAACCGGTGAAGTCACGTTTGACGGCCGGATCGGCGATCGGCGTCAGTTCCTGAATGGCGCGTATGGTGGGACCGTTGGTGGCGACGAGGCTCGCTGCTGGTGCGTCAAACAGCTTGACGGCCAGCCAGTCGCGGTCGTTATAGCTGGGGCTGGTCCATCCAGACAGTTCGAGTCGGGCGTCGTACGCCTCGCCCATCAGGAAGTCGTTGTCGAGCGTGGCGCCGAACTGGTGCTTCCAGGAGCGATCGCTGATGATCAGCATGCGGCGACCGCTGGCGAGGGTAATTTCGAGTTGCGCGCAGAAGCGGGCCTGCTGGACGTATTGCTGACGTGAACCCCAGCCTACGCGGCCGGCGGCCCATCCGTCGCCGAGCAGAGCGCTGAGCACGTTTTCGCCCGTGTTCAGCAGGCTCGTCACGTCGTAGACGTTGTACTGGATGCGCTTGTTGTAGTTGGTCCATCCGGGAGCAAAGACGTCTGCGGACACGGCCTTGCCGTTGATCGTGCACTCATAGACGCCGAGTGCGGTGACGTAGAGGCGTGCGGAAGCGACATCGCCGTTCAATTTGAAGCGCTTGCGCAGATGCGGCGCCGGAATGGGGCTGCGCGGGCCGCCTTGCATGCTTGCGCCGATCCAGCGCGCCTTCCACTCCGAGCGTTTCAGGAGACCCATTTCGAAAAAGGCGATTTCGCTCGCAATCGCTGCGCCTGTGTCGTCCCAGATCGTGACTTGCCAATACACTCGCTCGCGTGACGTCAGTTTAGGGCCCGTGTAGACCACGTGGGTCGACTGATCCGACTGGATCTTGCCGGTGTCCCAGGCGGGCGTT
>CAXNFZ010000125.1:0-8099 GCA_964201495.1 Chloroflexota bacterium
CACGTTCACCGCCGCGTCGATATAAGAAAGCATGTCGCCGCCGGGCGCGAACGCGTTCGACGCGTCGTCCACCCGCTGCCACGCCCCGCCGCTCACGCGCCCCTCCGCCACGCCGTCGCGCACCCGCATTTCCAGCGCCTGCCCCGGCCCCGCCAGCGCGTCCTTCGCCAGCGTCATCCGCATCTCGCGCGCCGGCCGGTCCATCGCCCCGCTCACCCGCAGCGAATCCGTGCGGCTCGAACGCCCCACGTTCGCCAGGCTCGGCGCCGGATACGTCGTCTGCTCCAGATTCGTTTCAAATTCGAACGAATCCGCCGCGCTCGCCGCGCTCCACGCCGCGCGCAGTTCCTGCTCCGGCCCCGGCTCTGCCCCCGTCGGCAACAGCCAGAAAAGACCGACGACGATCAGCGCTGCCAGCGACAGCGCAAGCACGAGGCGTGAGGAGTGAGTGGATTTCATGTGCGACTGCATACAGTAACCAGAAACGTGCAATTCACCATACCTAGCTGTGGTATCTTGCTTAGGTATCCTTCTATGGGAACCACTGAACAGCGACGCACCTCGATCTTTTTAGCAGCGCACGCCACATCATTAGCATGTTCACTTCCCTTCCTCGCATTCGCGAAGGCCTGATCGAACGGCCAAGGCTGATGCACCAGCTGCGACGCTGGCAGAATCTGCGCCTGATTCGCATCGCTGCGCCTGCTGGATTCGGAAAAAGCTCGCTCGCTGCGCTTTGGCTGCAAGAACTCGCGCAGTCGCTCGAAACGGACCGTCCGCTTGCGATTTGGGTTTCGCTAGAGCCCGAGCTCGATTCAGCAACCGCTCTTGCCTCACATCTCGCCATGGCCTTCGAATCCATCGTCGGCGCCGCCCTCCAGCGCCCGACAACAGATGCAGAAGCGCCCAAGACCGTGCGCAGCATCCTGCAGGCCGTCGCAGAAGATCCACGCAGCGTCGTCCTCGTGCTCGATGATCTGCACACGATTCAGAACCCGGCCGCCCTTGCCCTCGTGCAGACGCTGCTCGATCGCTGCCCGCCCAATCTGCATCCGGTGCTCCTCTCCCGCACGCCGATGCCGCTCGACGTCAGCCGGCTGCTGGCGAACGGCGACATTCTCAGCCTCACCCGCGATGATCTGAGCTTCGACCATGATGAATTCGCCGCATTCGTAACGCACAGCCGACTGGTCGCCGCGGATCCGCAGCTCATCCAAGAGATTGAAATGCACGCAGCCGGCTGGGCCACCGGCCTGCAGCTGCTCGCTCAGGCGCTGCCCGCCTCCGGCCAGGTTCGCAGCAGCAGCGCTCTTCTGCATGCGGCATACAGCGACCTGTCGTCTTTCCTCGACCGCGCGATCCTCGGCGGCATGCCGACGCAGCTGCAAACGTTCCTAATGAACGTCTCTTTCCTTCCGCTGCTGTACGCCGATCTATGCGCCGCCGTGACGCAATCCACACGCGCCGAATGCGCCCTGCTGCTCGAACGCGCCGACGCGCTCAGCGGATTGGTCACCCAGTTCAACGAAGAATCATCCGATGCCGAACCGCGCTTCGTGATGCATCCGCTGCTGCGCGGAATTTTGCAGGACCGGCTGCTGCAGCAGCACGACGCCGCCGTGCAGGCGATGCACAGCCGCGCCATCGACTGGCTGAACGCACACAACAAGGTCGAGGAATCGCTCAGCGCGCTGCTGTCAGCCAAGCGGTCGAGTGCAGAGCGCGATCCGGTCACACTTTTCGAATCCGAGGGCGAGTTCGCGGCAGGTCTAGTACAGGCCACGCTCCCGACGACGCTCGGCCTGGGCGAGCCCAGCGCGTTCCAGCGCTGGCTCGCGCGGCTGCCCGAATCCGTCATTCGCATACATCCGCGCCTGGTGCTCGACGAAGCCTGGTCGATCTTTTATTTCACCACACCGCGCAAAGCGCTGTACGTCGAACGCATCAAAGCGATGCTCGCCGTCGCTGAATTTCGCCGCGACCCCCAACTCGCGGCCTATCGCAGTGAAGCCGCCCTGATCGACGCCGTCGAGGCGATCGCGAACGGCAGATTCGATCTGGCGCTGCAGCACTATGAATCCGCCGATGCAGCCGCCATCCCCGCCGATTCGCTGCAGGAAGGCTACCTGCACGTCCTGCGCGCGTTCGTCGCGCCGGGCGACGACATCGGCATGGAGAGCCGGCTGACGGAAATTTATCGCGCCAAAGAAATCTTCCTGCGCATCGGCTCGCTGCGCGGCTGGGTCGCCGCCGCCTATGGGGAATCGTGGATCCGTCGCGCCTGCACGGACCTGACCACCGTGCTGCGCAACTACGAGCTTGCCTACGAATCCTACCGGCGGTTTCACGTGCAGGACAGCATGCACAACCTCGTCACGCACCTGCTGCACGCAGACATGCTGTATTACCTCGACAGAATCGCCGAGGCGCGCGAGCTCCTGCTGCGCGGAATGGCGCTCGTCGACGGCAACGCCGCCATGGCGATGCATCGCTACCACTTCATGCTGCGCCTCGAAATGTGCGAGCGTGCGTCCGGCAGCACCGTCGGCATCGACGACGCCGTCGATGCCGAGCAGTGGCAGGCATGCTTCGATGCATCCGTCCCGTTCGTCACGTCGAGCACCGCATTTCTGCGCATCCAGCGCGATACGCGCCTCGGGCGCCCGGATCGCGTGCGGCAGTCGTTCGCCGCCATGCGCGTCATCGATTCCGATCCCGTCGCGGATCTGCCGCTTCTCTATCGCGTTTCACTGCTCACGCAAAAAGTTTCCGCCGGCCGCAGCTTCGAGCCGGTCGCGTCGATGCTCACGGAGCTACACGCCGAATGCACACGGCAGGGCTGGACGCAGTTCGCCATGCAGACGCGTGTGCTTCAGCTCGTCCATTCGCTCAAACACCGCAACGAGCACGAACGGCGCGACCGAGACATCGTTCTATTAGATGAGCTTCTGGTCCAGGTCGAATCCACCGGCCTGCACCGCTACGTGCTGAACTACCCGCAGCTGGAGCCGTTGCTGTGCCTGAGCCGCATGCCCATCGCCGGGCTGCTCGTGCAGCGCATGCGCGCCGCCGCGGCCAGCGAAGCCGCTACGCCGTTCAATTTGAGCAACCATGAAGTGCGCATCCTGCGCCGCCTCGCCGACGGACGCTCCACCGATGAAATCGCCGCCGACCTCACGATTTCCGTGGCCACCGTGCGCACGCACCTGCGCAATATTTTCACCAAGATGAACGTGCATCAGCGCAGCGACGCCATCAACGTCGCGCGCACAGCCGGGCTGCTGGACGCGGCGTGAGTATTCAATTCATTTGAAAGTAACGAAACACAATTACATCGCACACTAGAATTAGCCCATCGATGGGTAAAACAATCAAAGTAAGACATCTTCCGTATCAAGATCGTCACTACTCAGGCCTCGGTCAGTATTTTCCGCGAAACACGCTATTCCCCCTCCCTTCGGCAAACGGAATAGCATATCGCGATGGAAAATAGACCAGCCTGAGTAGTGACAAAAAAATCAGGTATGCGCATAACGCCTCCCAATCTTCCTGCAGGCCTGTTGTTCAGGAAGCGCCTTTTGCAGCAATTGCAGACGTGGCAAACATACAACCTGATTCGAGTCACCGCGCCGGCAGGTTTTGGAAAGAGCACCACCGTGGCATTGTGGCTTCGCGAAATCGAGCAACTGGCGCACCCTGCGCGCCCAGGGATCCACTGGCTCACATTCGAAGCTCACGACAGTTCGACCTCCGACATCGTGTTTCAGATTTTTGCGCAACTTGCGGCGAACGGCAGCAGCGCTGAATCGCATATTGCCGGCCAGGAATCCCCACAAGCTGCCGCCCGCAGCATCTGCAGCACGATCACAGAGCTCGGCCACCATGTCGTGCTAATTCTTGACGACTTCCATCTGCTCCAAAACCGAGACGCTCATACTTTCTTTCAGGCGCTGCTTCATTACTGTCCTCCGAACCTGCACCTGGTCATCCTGTCGCGCACGCCGCTGCCGCTCGAGATCAGTCACCGTATGCTCGCCAACAGCACACTCAGTCTGAGCGTGCGTGATCTCGGCTTTGATTCCGCCGAATTTCTCACGTTCGTTCAGCAGAGCCGGCTGACGAATTTAAGTGCGGACCAGGTCGCTGCCATTGCCCGCTTTACCGAGGGATGGCCAGCGCTTCTCATCCTGATCGATCAGGCGCTTCAACGCCATGAGATCAAACAAGACACGTCTTTCCTGCTGCATGACTCAAGCGACGATCTGGCTGCCTTTCTGGACGAAGAAGTCGTCGCAGACATGTCCGACGATCTGCGCTCTCTTCTCCTCGACACATCCTTCCTACCGCTGCTATTGGTAGAAATCTCCACCATCACCTCTCCGGAGATAGGTTCTCGAAGCGCAGCGATCCTCAAGGCCGGAGTTGCCGCCTCCAGCGGGCTGATCGCACCGTATCGCAACGAATCGATCCATCGCTCGAATTGCTACCGGTTACATCCGGCGTTGCGCAGCCTGCTGCTGTCTCAACTTGTACAGGCCCGTGCTCATGCAACACTGCAGCAGATTCGGGATCACGCAGCAAGCTGGCTGTCGGCCCATGGCCTCGTCGATGCAACGCTCTCCATGGCATCCGTCTCGCGCTCGATCGACATCCTGCATCAAATATCGATGCATACCGAACAGGACGCTGAGTTTGCCGCTGATCTATTGCTTACCCTGGGACGTGAGCAGATTCAGAAAAGCAGCTCCGCAACGCTGCTGCACTGGATCGACATCCTGCCCGAGTCCGTCGTGCTGTCGCGGCCGCGCCTGGTTCTACTTCATGCATGGTCGGTGGAATTTTTCATTTCGCCTCCTTCCTCGGTGTACATCGACCGCCTCAGCGCCTTGCTTAGCAGCACGGAACACGAACATGATCCCCAGCTTGCGGTCATTCGCAGCGAAATCAGCCTGATTCGTGCCCTTGCAGCCATCTCGAAACTTCACCTGAGTCACGCACGCATTCACTATGAATCCATCGATTTCGATGCGCTGCCGAAAAACTCGATTGCAGAAGGATACGCATGCATCGTGCACGCATTCGTCGGCATCACCGAACCGGCAAATCTAGAGCATCGTCTCTTCGAGCTAAGTCGAGCAAAAGAAATTTTCAGCCGACTGCAGTGGACATCCGGATGGATGGCAGCAGCGTATGCGGAATCGTGGATGCGTCGCACGTGCGCAGATATTTCAGGCGCACTAAAAAACTTCGAGTATTCGTACCTCGCCCTCGAAAACGGAGGGATGGCGCGAAGCACTTCTTATTGCCTGGCGTTGATTTTTCACGGCGATCTGCTTTACCATCTCGACCAAATTACGGATGCGCGGACCATTCTTCAGCGCGCCCTGCAGCTCGCATCGAACGAAGCAAACCTCAACTCGCTCGCATATCATGCGGAAATTCGCCTGCAAATGTGTGACCTCGCCTCCGGCGCCGCCGTCGATATCGAAGAAAAAGCGGATGATGAAAAATGGCGCCAGTGCCTCCATGCGTCCGTTCCATTCGTTTCAGCCAGCACCGCTTGCTTGCGCGTCCAGCGAGACGTGGGTATCGGTCGGCCAGATCGCATCCTGCAAACGCTCGCATCGATCGACATCATCGATAGCGATCAGATTTCAGATGCACCGCTGGGACATCAGATTTCGGTGTTGCTACAAAAGGTGTTCGCTGCGCAGGATTTCAACCACGTTGATAAATTGCTCCGAGAAATCCGGCAGCGCTGCGAACAACAAGGCTGGCGGCTTTTCTCTCTGCATGCACAGGCGTTGCAGCTTGTACATGGACTACGACGCAGCGCAAATCATTGGGATCTGCAGATGCTGGACCACCTGCTCACGCAGATCGAATCGACCGGTCTGCATCGATTGGTCCTGAATTACCCGCAGCTGACGCCGATGCTCGCACTCAGCCGACATCCCATCGGACAGAGGCTGCTGCAGAAAATCAAAGCATCGAATGCGGTCAATCCTTTTCATCTGACCAATCACGAGGTTCGCATCCTGCGGCTTCTGAGTGCAGATCATTCGGGCGATGAGATCGCCCGCCAACTCAACGTCTCCGTCGCTACCGTGCGCACGCACGTGCGCCACATCTACACGAAACTCGACGTGCACAACCGCAGCGACGCCATACGCACAGCGCGCGCAGCCGGTGTTCTGGACGCAGCCTGACCATCGTCACTTCAGCGTCACGATCGTCCGATCCGCGTGATTGTTCGGCAGCCGAAATGCTTCACTGACGAAGCGCGGCTCCGCTCCATTCGCGGCGTACGCCGCCCACCGGAACGGCCCCTTCCCGAAGTCCCCCGGCGCCGTCCACCAGATCACCGGCTCGCCGCTCAGCTCGCTGCGCCATCCGTCCACGTCGTGCCATACGCCGTCGCCGCTCTGCCACTGCACCACCGCCCGCAGCCCCGCCGCCTCCGGCGCTCGCAGCTCGATATACGCGCCCGACATCCGCGCCGTACTCACAGGCAACAGCGGCACCAGCGTCGGCCGCAGCGCCGCCGCCTGCGCCACCCCGCCCGTCGGACGCACCAGCAGCAGGCTGATCGCGAACCCGGTTGCCAGTACGCTCGACAACAGTGCTGCCAGCATGGTGTGTGTTTTCATTTTCATCCTCGTCATCCTTTTCGCAATCACTCCGACTTCTCTGTCCCCTGTCCCCTGTCCCTACCGCTCCTGCAACGGCCCGAGCTCCTCTACAGGCGCGCCTTCAAGCTGCACCATCGTCCCGGCGGTCACCGTCACCGTCATGTTCGCGCCGTTGTTCATCTCATCTTCTTCGCTCACCACACCCTGCAGACTGCCGCTCTCGCTGTACGAATCCACCAGCACATAGATGCGCCGCTCTCCCGCCTGCGCGAACGTCCCCGTCCAATGCGAATACGCCGCATCCCCGATCAGCGACTGGCTCGTCAGCGTCATCGTCTCCCCGGCCGCCAGCTCCTGCGTCACGTGCCATGCACCGCCGTAGCAGTTCGCATTCGGCCACGCCGGCTCGCACAGCGTCGACCACTGTTCGTTCACCCTCGGCGCTCGCGTCGGGTCCACGTACAGGTCCACCCAGAATTCACTGACCGCAACGCGGCTTTCGTTCTTCACTACCACCGCAATCTCCGCCGGCGCCATCGCCGCCAGCCCGGTCGCCGGCGCCACCTGCAGCGACGCCACGACAAGGTCCACGCCCAGCACCGCGTCGCGCATCAGCAGCGGCAGATACGCTGCTGCGCGCAGCACACCCGGCGTCGGCGTCGGCCCCGACGGTGTCGGCGTCGCCGTCGGCCCGCCCGGCGTCGGCTCGAACCCTGGCGGCGTCGGCGTCGGGCCACTCGGCGTCGCCGTCGGCGTCGGCTCCACCAGCACTTCGCTCACGTTCATCGTCACGCCCGCGCTCAGGCTGCCCAGCGCGTTGCTCGCCGTCACCACCACCGCGTACGCCCCCGCCGCGCTGTACGCGTGCTGCACCACGCCGCCCGACGCCGTGACGATCACGCCGTCGCCGAAGTCCCACGTGTACTCCACGTTGCTTCCGCCCGTCGTCGCCGCCACGAACTGCCGCATCTCATTGATCAGCCCCGCCGTCGCGTCCACCGACAGCCCCAGCCCGACCACCGACTCTTCCGCATACACCACGTATTCCGCCGACGTCGTCGTGTTCCCCTTCGCATCCGCCGCCGTCAGCGTCACCTTGTGCCGGCCCACTTCGCTCGGCACGAATTCATACTCCCACTCCGTCGTTGTTCGCGGCGCTCCCAGCGGCGCGCTCCCGGCCGCCACTCGCACCGCATCAATCGTCGTCGCTCCCGACGGACCCTCCACGCGCACCTGCACGCTCTGCACCCCGCCCCCGTCGCGCACACTCCCCGTCAGCACCACCGTCGGCGTCAGCACGCTCACGTCGATCAGCGCCGCCGCCTGCGTCACCGTCAGCACCGGCGCCACGTTGTCCAGCGTCACCGTCACCACCGTCGGCACGCTGCTCCGGTTCCCGCTCGCGTCCACCGCGTAGAACTCGAACGTGCGGTCCTCGCCGTCCACGTCCCCTTCCGCCGCAACGTC
>CAXNFZ010000126.1:0-7963 GCA_964201495.1 Chloroflexota bacterium
CGTACATGCGCTGCGCGTGCTGAGCCCGCAGCAGAGGCTGAACACAGCGCGCCGCACGGTGGGAGATTTGCGCATGCGCATCGACCGCGCAGAAGCAGCTCGCCTTGCGAAGCTGCGGGCTGCGGTGACCGCATCTTTTGCACAGCTTAAGGCGCTCGACCCGACTGCAGTGCTCGAGCGCGGCTATTCGATCGTGCGCGCAGTCGATGGACGCATTCTGCGCAGTATCGATGCCAGCCATACCGGCGATCGTTTGTCCGTGCAGATGCGAGATGGCACGTTCGGAGTTACGCGCGAATAAATCGTCCGCCGAAGAGATTCCAGCTCAGCAGCGATGGAACGAGTGCCAGCAGTGGGATGGGTATGGATGGCCAGCCTTCGACGACTGGGATGCTGAGTGCTGCCACACCACGCAGGGCGATTTGTGCAGTGACGAATGAAGTTTGATCGGGCAGGAAGAGTGTGAATGCGTCTCCCCAGCGCATATAGAACCACAGGCCGACCACGGCGCAGCACGAGGCGGCGATGGTGAGCGCCCCCATGGTGGCCAGCAGTGCTTCACCATATGTTTCACATGTGAGTGTGGCGATGACCGATGCAATGACGCCGACGGCGAGATATGCCAGGGCTGCATCGCGCGAGAGCACAGCGAGCACCTGCGATTCGCCGGACTGAGTGAAGAGCGAGAGAGTAGGGCGCAGGCCGCGGATGAATAGGGCATCAAATACAAGTGCGCCGAGGAAGAGGCCAGCTCCGATCAGCGATGGCTGTGCGTTCTGATCGAGGATGAAATATACGGCGGCGGCAATGGCAGCGGCAAGCAAAAGCACGATCGGCATGCGCGCTGCCTGTTCACTTGCGAGCGCGGCGTTGCGTGTATCGGTCACAGTCTGCATAAGTGCTGCGTACCACATTTCGAAGCGCGGGCGTGCACCAGCGGCGATGTCCGCTTCGTAGCCACGGAGAAGTTCTGCGGCGAAACGATTTTGACCGGCTACTTCGGACCACATCTCGTAGAACGTCGTGAGCTGGCGAGCAGATGTGACGAAGGATTGGCTTGTGACCAGATCCCACAGCGGAACACCTTGTGCATGAGATGGGATTGGAATGCCGAGCAGTATCGCGATGGTCGGCGCTACATCGGTCATGGCGCCGAGCGTCTGTGTACCTGGTTGGATTCCAGCTCCGGCCAGCATGAGCGGAATCTGTGCCACATCGAATTCATCGCCGCCTTCGGCGCCATCAGGTGCACGACCGCGATCACCGATGATGATGAGCGTGTCGAGTTGTTGATCGACGGCGCCAGCGATTGCTTCGATGCGAATGTCGACGGCTGCAATGGCCATTGCGCGTGCGGCGTCGTCGCCGGGTGAGCGCGGGGTGTCCAGCATCGCCAGCTCGGCGACGAGCAGGCGCTCAGGCGCATTGGGCGTGCGCAAGTTTTGAGCCAGTGCTGTGATGACTCCGGCATCGTGTTCGGCGGAATCGACGTCGTCGAACACATCGTTCAGCTGGGGCCCGGGCGTGAAGCGCTTCACGATGCTCTCGGTGGCGAGCAGTGCGCCGACGTTGCCGGAGCTGCTGACGCGCTCGAACAGCGTATCGAGCCCGGGTGCAAGCCTGCCCTTGTCTGTGAGGGCGCCATGGGTTTCTGGACTGGCGCCGGTCAGAAGCGTCAGCCATGCCGGGGTGGCGAATGTCGGCGGCGTGAGCTTAAGAGTGGCGTGCGCACCGCGTTCACGCAGTGCATTGAGCGCAGGCATTTGCGTGGCTTCGCGCGCAGTAAGGCCGCGCACCACGAGCAGAATGACACGGCGGGAGTCGGCGCGAGTGAGTTCGCCGGATGGCAGCGGCACGACATAGGGACTTGCAAATCCGACATAGGAGTTCCACATGCGTGTGTGCATATCCTCGGCAAGTACACCTCCGAGGGTCAGCAGAATAGCAAGTAAGAGTCCGAGCGCGCGTTCCATTTTGGGTAGGTGTGTTTGCATCTGCTCCGCGCTGGGTCATCTGCACGAAAGAGCTCGCTGGCGCTCGATTGTGCAGGGCAGGGGCGCATGAAGATGCGGTGCAGGGACTCAATTACGTTCAACCGTGAAGCTGTTTTAAGAAGTTTAGGTTGTTCTGCAAGCGGGAGCATTCGCCAAAAGGGGCGAATGCACCCCTGCAAGCGGCTTAATCGTTACGACGGTACAATCGCTTCGGCATGCCCGAGAAGAAAAATTTCCTTACGATCGCCGAGCTTTCGTCCGCTGAATTATCCGACATTCTGCAGCTTGCCCTGCGTCTGAAGCGCGAATGGAAATCCGGCGGAAATCCACCGATGCTTAGAAATAAGGCGATGGCCATGGTATTTACCAAGCCGTCGCTGCGCACCCGCATGTCGTTCGAGATGGCTATGTTTGATCTTGGCGGCAAGGCCATGTATATCGGCCCCGACGAAATTCAGCTTGGCAAGCGCGAAAGCGTTGCCGACGTGGCGCGAGTCTTGTCGCGCTATGTGGACCTGATTATGGTGCGTGTATTTGCGCATCAGGATGTGGTGACGCTCGCGCAGTACGCCAGTGTTCCGGTGATCAACGGGCTGTCGGATCATGAACATCCATGTCAGGCGCTGGCCGACCTGCTGACAATTCTGGAGCGGAAGGGTTCGCTGAAGGGACTGCAGATCGCGTATCTGGGAGATGCGAATAACGTCGCAAACTCGCTCGTATTCGGTGCAGCACTGCTCGGTGCACATGTGACTGTTGCGTCGCCGCGCGGGTACGGGCTCTGGGAAGAAGTGGCATTGCGTGCGCGCGGATTTGCATCTTCGAATGGCGGCAGCATCACGGAATTGGAAGATGCGCGCGCGGGCGTCGAATCGGCTGATGTGCTGTATACCGACGCGTGGTACAGCATGGGCCAGGAATCGGAAGCGGCCAAGCGCGCGGCGATTTTTCCGCCGTATCAACTGAATCGCTCGCTGCTGGACCTGGCGAATTCGGACGCGATCGTCATGCACTGTCTGCCGGCGCATCGCGGCCAGGAGATCACGGATGAAGTGGCGGACAGCCCGCAGTCGGTGCTGTGGGATCAGGCGGAGAACCGACTTCATGCGCAGAAGGCTGTGCTGGTGAAGCTGCTCGTGTGAAATTGTGGCGCAGCTTGGCTGGCATGTGCAACGCACAGACAGGAGTAAAAACACGATGACCGACGTGCTCTGGGTGATGCAGCGGCTGAATACTCGTGCGGCTGCAGATATTCTGCTGGTCGCGATCGTATTTTTTTTATTGCTGCTGCTGGTGCGCGCCACACAGGCGGTGTCGCTTCTGCGCGGCCTGCTTGTGCTGGCTGCGGTCGGTCTGCTGCTCGGCACGTCTTCGCAGCTGCCGTTGTTTCGCACCGTCATGGGCACTGCTGTTCCGGCGCTGCTCGTGGCGATCCCCGTGATTTTTCAACCGGAATTACGCCGAGCGCTCGAACGGCTCGGTCGGTTCAATGATGTGCTAAGTTCGCCGCGCCGCGGCGATTTCGAGACGATGGTGCGCGTGGTGAGCGAATCTGCCGGGCGTCTTGCGGCGAAGCGCCACGGTGCGCTTATCGTCCTCGAGCGGGAGACGGGTCTGCAGGACCTGGTTGAGACCGGTGTAAAGATCGATGCAGAGATCACTCCGGAATTGCTCGGCACGATCTTCTTTCCGAATTCGCCGCTGCATGACGGCGGCGTGATCGTGCGGGGGATGCGCATTGCTGCAGCGGGATGTGTGCTGCCGTTGACCGCAACGCAATTCGAGGATGCGCGTTTCGGACTGCGTCATCGCGCGGGCATCGGCGTCACCGAAGGTACGGATGCGATCGCGGTGATCGTTTCGGAGGAGCACGGTTCGATCAGCATTGCGCACAATGGGCGCATGCTGCGGCGCGTCGATCCCGAGCAGGTCGTATCAGCGTTGATGGCGCTGACGCAGCCTGGGCTTGCGCGTGCGACTTCGGGTCTGAATCTTCCGGGCTGGCTGCGGTCGCGCCGAAGGTGAAGCCGCATTTCACGAAACACATTTTTTGCGTGTTTCTCTCTAACGAACGATCGACTGCGATGGGCTTCCGTCGTCCGCCCGCAGTCCTTCGCGAATTTTTCCGACGAGCGCAGTGAATGCCGGGTCTTGCACCAGGTCCCATGTGCGCTTGGCCGGCAAGTCGACGGAAATTTCTGCGGCAACGCGCCCGGGCCGCGGTGTGAGCACGACGACGCGATCGGCGAGAAACACCGCTTCGGGGATTGAGTGCGTCACGAGCAGCACCGTTGTCCCGGCGGCTCGGCAGATGTCGAAGACCGACTGAGTGAGGCTTTCGCGCGTGAATGCGTCGAGCGCGCCGAATGGTTCGTCGAGCAGCAGCAGGGAGGGCTCGAGCACGAGCGCGCGCGCGAGGGCGCAGCGCTGTGCCATGCCGCCGCTTATTTGCGACGGCAGCGCGTGGGCAAATTCGTGCAGCCCTACAAGATCGAGCATGTGATCGACTGCGTGTGCATCGGTGCGGTGCTGCAGCTCGAGCGGTAGTGCTACATTCGCATGCACGTTGCGCCAGGGCAACAGCGCTGCGTCCTGGAACATGAAGCTGACATCCTGGCGTGGACGATGCATCGGCGTTCCCGCAATCATGACGGTGCCGCGCGCCGGCGCCTGCAGACCTGCGGCGATGCGCAGCAGCGTGCTTTTGCCGCATCCGCTCCGCCCTACGACCGCGACGATTTCACCTTGCTTGACGTGCAGCGAGACGCTGCGCAGCGCTTCCACACCGCCGGGGTAGACGTGGTACAGATCAGCGATTTCAAGCATCTGGTAAGTCTTCTGCAGTTCGAGCGCTCGGATGCTGCTGTGCGTCATCCGAGCGCTCGGAATAGTTGAGTTAGGGCACGAACTCGTTTGTGTAGAAGCTTGATGGCGCCATTTTTTCCTTTACCTGGCCCATCGCTACGAGCACTTCCTGGGTGTTGCTCCACGCGGCTTCGCTGGACACCCCGAGTTTGTCGCCCTTCATCAGTTCGATCGTTCCGACCAGCACGGCTTTCTGCGTCGCGTCGTCGGCTTTGAACCCTTCCACATATTTTGCCGTTACCTTCATGGCTGCATCGGGATCAGCGATCGTGTCAGCGATGCCACGGAGCAGCGCTCGCACGAACCCCTTCACGAGCTTCGGCTTGTCCTTGATGACTTTCTCACTCGCCACGATGCCGTTCGCCACCATGTCCACCTGATCCGCCACGGCAATCGTGTTCACGTTTAGTCCGTTCTGCTTGAGAACGATCGGTTCATTCGCAATGTAGCCGACGGCTGCGTCGACCTTGCCCTGCTGCACGGCAGCTGCCTGAGTGAAGCCGATTTCCTGGGCATTTACGTCGTTTTCGCTGAGCCCGTTCGCATTGAGGAACGCGCGCCAGCCCACATAAGTCGCGCCGAAGAATCCGGGCAGGCCGACGGTCTTGCCTTTCAGATCCTGAGCGCTGACGATGTTTTTATCCGCCAGGCTGAACACAGCGATGGGGAACTTGCGGTACCACTGCGCGACGTACTTTACCGGCAACCCCTGCGCGCGGGCGAGCACGACCTGTTCGCCGCTGACTACGGCGAACGGCAGTTCCCCGGCGGCCACGAGTTTCATGCCGTCGGTTTCGAACTTGTAGTCGAATTCAACCTCGATGCCTTCCTCTGCGAAGTACCCCTTATCGACCGCCATGTAATACGGCGCGTACTGTACGTTGGCGATGTATCCCATCGGAAGTCGTACTTTTTCGGCGGGTGCCTTCTCCGTGGTTGCACCGGGCGCGGCACATGCCGCGAGCAAAAGTGTCGTCAGGCCAGCTGCCATCATCTTGTTGATATTCATTTTGATGCTCCTGTAAAAAAAAATATTCTGCGTATGCGTACGATGGCGTGATTTATGAATTGAACCAACGATGGCATGAGCAGGGTTCAGACTCCGATTCAATGTGTGATTTGAAAGAGAGTAGCAAACATCGCTGCTGCGATGGAGGCGTCAGATATGCGTCAGGCATGATGGCCTCGCACGAACGCGCGTTCGAGGGTGCGAATGCCGGCGTGGATGGCCAATGAGGTGGCGACGGTCGAAAGAATCGCCGCGAGGACGAGCGCCGTGTCATAGAGACCCGTCGCCTGATTAATGAGGAAGCCGAGGCCGCGATTGCTGCTGAGGAACTCGCCGGTGAGGGCGCCGATCATCGACAACGCGCCGGCCGTGCGCAGGCCGGCGAAGATGAACGGCAGCGCAGCGGGCAGCTCAAGCTTGGTAAATCGGTCGATGCGACTCGCGTCGAGCATGGAGAAAACATCGTGCAGGTGCGTCGGCACCCGGCGCAGACCGGTGGTGACGTTCACGATGATCGGGAAGAACACGATGATCGTGCACACCAGTACTTTCGCACCATAGCCGCTGCCGAACCAGATGAAAATCAGGGGAGCAACCGCGATCAGGGGCACACCCTGCGTCGCGACGACGAGAGGGGAAATCAGCTGGTCGGCCCAGCGCGAGTGCGCGGCCGGATAGCCCAGCAGCAGAGCGATGATCGTGCCGATCAGCAGGCCGGGCAGTGCTTCCCCGGCCGTCGTGGCGATGTGCATGGGCAGCGTGCCGTCGGACGTGCGTTCGACGAACTTCATGGCCACGGCGGCGGGCGCTGGGAGAATGAATGCCGGGTAATTCAGGCTCAGCAGGTGCCAGACTACGATGACGACCGTGATCGTTGCAAGCGGCACTACGACGCGAGTGCGCCCATCTTGTCGATTTCCCCGATTCGTTCTTTCCACGCTGTACATATAGATGTCACGCAACCAGACAACTGCCAGCCAGTGTTTCGCAGTGGAAATCTGACTGGGCTTGCTGCGCAGTTGACAATTCGCCCTGGAAATCTTCGGGGTGAATGCGTGCGAGAACAATCGGAGGATACCGCGTGGGCTTGATAAGCGTCGCAGCTGACCCGACGGGCCGATCCGTAGTTTTCGCGCCTTCTTTACATCCAGACTGTGACTGTCGGCCCCGGAATCGCACCGGATCATGCGCGCCTTTCAACACGCTCGTGGGCTGTACCACCGATCGGGAATTACACCCTGCCCCGAAGGCTCGTTTTTGGTGACAGCCACTGCGCCAGCAGAGTGCAGCGCAGCAGGTCGTCATCGATTTAATTGTGTTTGTCGGTAGCTACTCAGGCCTAAGTTGATATTTCCCGCGAAACGCGCGATTTCTCTTCTATTCGGGAAGAAGAACAGCCTGTTTCGTGATGAAAAATAGACTGGCCTGAGTGGTTACGTTTGTCGTTCGGCGCTATGCGCCGAGCGTTACCCAGATGCGTCCGTCGCGTTCGACGGCAGCATAGATCGGCGCCTTCTCCACGGCCGGAAAAGTAGGTCTGCCGGTGACCAGGTCGAATCGGGCGCCATGGCGTGGGCAGACCACGCAGCCGCCGACGATTTCGCCTTCCGCAAGCGGACCACCATCGTGTGTACAAACGTCGCCGAATGCACGCACGACGGCGTTCACACGGGTCAGCGCCAGCGGAGTCTCCTGCACGAAGAGCGCAAGAATGCGGCCCTCGAGCACATCTTCGGCTGCCGCTACATCGATCGCTTCTGAGATAGTCATTCGCGTTCGCAACTCCTGATTTACGAAACGTGAATTGTAGCGGGTAGGCGTGTGCATGATGCATCGACGTGATGTGTTCAGGCGCTTCCAAGAATCGCCTGTGGGTGAATGCATTTCTCACGCGAAGCCGCAAAGAACACGAAGAGGTCTGAACTCCGTTGCCGAAGAAATTTTCTCAAGCGAAGGCGCGGCAAAGCCACAAAAAGCCTTTTCTTCGCGTTCTTCGCGGCTGCGCGTGAGGAAAATCTGCTGTCGAAATTCGCCTCTTTTGGCGAATGCATCTCCCTTGGGGAGTGACTAAACTCAAGGATATTCCGCGAATCAC
>CAXNFZ010000127.1:0-7925 GCA_964201495.1 Chloroflexota bacterium
AGGAATAGCGCGTTTCGCGGGAAATACTGATTTAGGCCTGAGCAGTTACAATTTTTCAGATCGCGACGACACGATTCGAAAAGTCACAACAAGACCCGAGCAGTTTCATAAACACAGGAGATTTCCATGCCAGACATCATTTTCGACAAACAGGACCAGCTCGACAAGATCAACTCCGCCCTGCTGCCCGCCGAAACCGTCGAGGCCGTGTTCGACCTCAAAGGCACCGGCACCGGCTTCATCGGCATCACCGACAAGCGCATCATCGTGTACGACAAATCCTTCCTGCGCAAAATGAAGGCCATCGTCTCCATCCCATATCTGCGCGTGCTCGCCATCGCCACGGAAGACGAGAGCGGCCTGCTCACCGGCCGCGGCTTCTTCTCGAGCAGCAAAATTCATATCACCACCAGCCACGGCGAATACGAATTCGAATTTCGCGGCGCCGACAAAGCGCACGTCGCGCATAACCTCATCCTCGGGCATATGGTCCGCTGACGCAGCGCAGGGCTCACAGGGGACAAAGGGCGCGGAGGGGGCGGGAGAACGCAGAGGTTTCCCGCAAAGACGCAGAGTTGCGGAGACGCGGGTTTGTTGGGGAATTGGCTGTGATTCGATTTGGATCGCTTTGCGGCGTCTGCTCACGTGCGCGCTGCGTCGATGCGGACCTCGATTGCTTGTCAGCACAGACGCATGCGGTGCTCGACCGCCCCTCTCCGCCAGGATTTTGCGCGCCGCATCGGGCCTGACACGGGAGAGTAGTAAGCGAAATCGCAGGAGGAGAGGGGGAAGGGGTGAGGTTTTCGCGCACAAGAATTTTCGCCCCAAACGGCGGATGCACCCCGCAGCCACTCAGGCCCAGACGACAGGACTATAATCTCTGAGCCGTCGAGAATGCGCATCAAGGCCGCCAAGAGTCATCAAGAGTCAAGTGGACGCAGCGCAGCAACGATCAGGCAACTTCAGGTAAGGAGAAATAGAAAACATGGGACCCATCGGACCTACCGAGATCATCATCGTTCTCATCGTGGTGATCTTGCTGTTTGGCGTCGGACGTATCGGAAAGATCGGCGGCGAACTCGGCAAGAGCATCCGTGAATTCCGCCGCGGAATTCAAGGCGATGAAGCCGACAAGAACAAGTCGTCCAACTCGGCCGACCAGCAGCAGCAATAAGCGCTACGCGCGCTTTCATCCACAGGCGAGTGCAGGTTGACTTGCGCTCGCCTGTGAAATTTACCCTACACACCGTTGGCGTCTAAATCGCCGCTCGACACCCTGACCTCTTTCGGAGGCTTCGGCCGCATCCTCGACACGCTGCGCGAAGTCGACGTCGCGTCTATCCGCGCAACCGCTGAGACGCCGTTCACTCTCGCTGTCACCAGCCGTGACGACGCGCTGGCCGATCATCTCGCCGCACTGCTCTATCGCGGTGACCGCGACCACGACACGCCCGAGCCAGCCGCCGCCATTGCCCTGCCGCTCGGCGAAATTTCCGCGCTCGCCCTGGCCGACGTCGTGCTCCTCATCGCACCCGGCAACGGCGACACCGTGCGCGAACTGCATGCTGTCCGTGAGCTCGAAGCACGGCGGATCCCCACGCTCGTCTGCGTGCTCGGAAACGTCCCCGCCGACGCGCCGCTGCACGCCAAATGGCGCCCGGCCGGCGTGGTCGCCTTGCCAACCACCGCAGACGGCACACTCGATGACGAAGCCGCCGCACGCGCCATCGTGCGCGCCGTGCGCTCGCTCAAGGCCGTCGACGACGTCGGGCTGGCGCGACACCTGCCGGCATTTCGCCATGCCGTGTCCAGTTCACTGATCGAGGACGTGGCGTTCACCAACGCCGCCTACAGCCTCGGCGCCGGCGTCCTGCAGATCAATCCGCTCACCGGCCTGCCGCTCAACGTAGCCGACATCGTGATTCTGACGAAGAATCAGGCCATCCTCGCCTACAAGATCGCGCTCGCCATGGGCCTGACTTCCGATTTCCGCACGATCATGCCGCAGCTCGCCGCAGTTGTCGGCGGTGGATTTCTCTTCCGCCAGATCGCGCGCGGGCTCATCGGCCTCGTCCCCGGCTTCGGCATCGTGCCGAAGGTCGTCGTCGCATTCGCCGGCACCTTCGCCACCGGTGAGGCCGTCCGCCGCTGGTGCGCCTACGGCGAACGCATCGACCGCGAAGCACTGCACGGAATTTACACACAGGCCCTCGCGCGCGGCCGGGAAGTTGCCCGCGCACTCACCACCCGCGTCGGCGAGCGGCTCCGGCGAGCCCGGACGCCGCGCCAGAAAACACCGCGCGAGGAGTAATCATGCTGAACATCGGAGACACCGCTCCCTCGTTTTCACTCGACTCGAATCTAGGCCACATCGACTCACAATCCCTGGCCGGACAACGCTATGTGCTGTTTTTCTACCCAAAGGACGACACGCCCGGCTGCACCGCAGAAGCCTGCAGCTTCCGTGACCAAAATGCAGCGTTCGCCGCCGCAGGCGTGCGCGTCTTTGGCGTCAGCATCCTCGACGCCCGGTCAAAAACCAAATTTGCCCAGAAAAATGCGCTGAATTACCCCCTGCTGGCTGACGCCGCGCACACTCTCGCTGAAGCGTATGGAGTGTGGATCGAAAAAAGCATGTACGGCAAGAAGTACATGGGCATCCAACGCAGCACGTTTGTTGTCAGCCCCGACGGCCGCATCGAACACGTCTGGGAAAAAGTCAAGCCCGAAGATCATGCCGACGAAGTGCTCAGGAGCCTGGCCTCTGACGGCTGATGGCCTGCCCCTGGCATCGCGAGGGGCCGTGTTACCATCACGCCAATTCCGCATCTTGAATGCCTGTCCGCAAATTCATGGTTCGACCAGAATTTACGGATGAACTCTGATTCGCAGTGACTACTCAGGCCGGTCTATTTCGCAAAAATATTGACTTGGGGCCCGAGTAGTTACGATTAGCAACCGCTCAGACCGTCGCTGGTTGAGTTCCTGAGTTGCGTCCGTATGCCTTTGCAGCCTCACATGCTGCAGATGCACAAGGGCGCGATTCGAGAAATTGCAGCACGAACTGAATAGTTCTCGTATTCGTCATCTCATGTCCAATCACAAGACAGACAAATTACGTCAACGACGCGCCACATCCCAACAGGGCGGCGGCGAAAGCAAACTGCAGGCACACCGCGCCAAAGGGCGCCTCACCGCACGTGAGCGGCTGGATCTTCTGCTCGATCCCGGGTCATTCCACGAAGTCGACGCGTTCGTCATGAACAATCGCGCCGGCATCGGAATGGCAAACCAGAATCTGCTGACCGACGGCGTCGTCACCGGCTGGGGCACGATCGATGGTCGGCTGGTGTACGTATATTCGCAGGACTTTACGATCATGGGCGGAAGCCTGGGGTCGGCGCACGCTGCGAAAATCACGAAAATTCAGGACATGGCGCTCAAGAACGGCGCGCCTCTGGTTGGGCTGAACGACAGCGGCGGCGCGCGCATTCAGGAAGGGCTGGCCTCGCTGGTCGGCTATTCGGAAATCTTCCTGCGCAACACGATGTCCAGCGGCGTCATCCCGCAGATCAGCGCCATCATGGGCCCCTGCGCCGGCGGTGCGGTGTATTCACCTGCGCTGACCGACTTCATCTTCATGGTGAAGAACACCAGCCACATGTTCGTCACCGGCCCGGATGTCGTCAAAGCGGTCACGCACGAGGACGTCAGCTTCGAAACACTCGGCGGCGCAATGGTGCACAACAGCACCAGCGGCGTGGCGCACTTCGCGACGGACAGCGAAGGCGACTGCCTGTACATGATCCGCATGCTGCTCAGCTACCTGCCCTCCAATAATATGGAAGAGGCTCCGTTCGTGAAATCGAAGGACGACCCGCTGCGCACGGATGAAAAGCTCGACAGCATTGTGCCGGACAGCCCGAACAAGCCGTACGACATGAAGGAGATCATCACCAGTGTGGTCGACGACGGACGGTTCTTCGAAGTGCATGAGCATTACGCGCAGAACCTGATCGTCGGCTTCGCACGGCTGGGCGGACAGTCGGTGGGCATCCTGGCGAATCAGCCTGCGGTGCTGGCCGGCGTGCTGGACATCAACGCCAGCGCAAAGGGCGCGCGCTTCGTGCGCTTCTGCGACTGCTTCAACATCCCGATCATCACGTTCGAAGACGTGCCCGGCTTCCTGCCCGGCGTCGGCCAGGAGCATGGCGGCATCATCCGCCACGGGGCCAAACTGCTCTACGCCTACTGCGAAGCCACGGTGCCCAAGATCAACATCGTCACGCGCAAGGCCTACGGCGGCGCGTTCTGTGTGCTCAGCCCGCGCGCCTCGCGCGGCGACCTGGCGCTGGCCTGGCCTTCCGCCGAGCTTGCCGTCATGGGCGCCGACGGCGCCGTGAATATCCTCTACCGCCGCGAACTCGCCGCAGCCGAGGATCCGGTCGCTCGCAAGGCCGAACTGGTGCAGGCATACACCGACGAATTCGCCAACCCGTACGTCGCCGCTTCGCGCGGATTCATCGACGACGTCATCGAACCGCACGACACTCGACCGCGTCTGATCAACGCGCTCCAAATGCTCAAGAACAAGCGCGACAGCAACCCGCCGCGCAAACACGGGAATATCCCGCTGTAGTTGTAGCGTCGACGCAATGACTCGTCCCCTGGTAATCTGCCCATAACTGCTCAGTCTGTTTGAAATGCTCCCCGAATCGTCGTATTCGTGATCAGCGCGATTCACGCGACGATTTGTGGGAGTTTCTCGGCAACAGCCTTGGTATTTATAGTCTGCCGGAATCGCTGTTCTTCACCTCTCTTTGAAAAAAGGAAGGTCAGAAATAACAATTCAGGGGTAACTGCTCGAGCAGTTCCATTGAGGGGATATATCAGCAAAGAGCTGAAAAGTTACCCGTCGACGTGATTTCTCGGCGCATGTGCTCCGCCCATTCGGTCGGAGCGCATTCGCTATATCACGGACGACGTAACGATTCAAGCTTTCGTTCACCAAGTCTCCGCAGCACGCCATCGCATACCCGCCACTGGGCGAGCATACGACGGCATGATTCGGGGGATGCAAACGACAGCCTGAGTCGCTACCAAACGACAAACTCTATATGACCTCAACAGTAAAGTGGATTCCGCTCGGCGGACTCGGCGAAGTCGGTAAAAATATGATGGCGTTCGAGTACGAGAAAAACGTGCTCATCGTCGATGCCGGTGTCATGTTCCCTGAATCGGATATGCACGGCATCGATGCCGTCATTCCGGATTTTGGCTATCTCAAGGATAAGAAGGACTGGGTGCGTGCCATCGTCATCACCCATGGCCATGAAGATCACATCGGCGCGATCCAGCACATAGTCCGCGAATTTCCAGATGCGCCGATCTATGCCACGCCCCTCACGCGCGGCCTGATCGAAGTCAAGCTCAAGGAAGCACGCCTGCTCGACAAAACGAAGCTCTTCACCGTGCCGGTCGACGGCGGATTCGAAGTCAGCCCGTTCAAGGTCGAAACGTTTCGCATGTGCCACAGCATTCCGGATAACGTCGGCCTGGCGATCGAAACGCCGGCCGGCCTGATCGTGCACAGCGGCGACTTCAAATTTGATCACACGCCGGTCGACGGCAAGCCGAGCAATTTCGGCAAACTGGCCGAATATGGCAACCGCGGCGTGCTGGCGCTGTTTTCGGACAGCACCAACGCCGAAGTGCCTGGGCACACGTCGAGCGAGCGTGAAATCGAACCCGAGTTCGAGCATATCTTCCGCGACGCCGAGGGACGCATCATCGTGGCCACGTTTGCTTCGCTGATTTCACGCATCCAGCAGGTGGTGAACGTGTGCCATCTCTACGAGCGCAAACTGGCGCTGGCCGGCACGAGCATGCAGGAAAACGTCAAGATGGCCCAGAAAATGGGGTACCTCGACATTCCTGACGGCATGCTGATCAAGCTGGACGAGGCCGTCCGCATGCCAGCCCATCAGGTGGCCATCATGGCCACCGGCACGCAGGGCGAGCCAAGCGCCGTGCTCGGCCGCATGGCTGTCGGCAAGCATCAGGTCATCAACGTCGAACAAGGGGACACGATCGTCATGTCGTCGCACCCGATCCCGGGCAACGAGGAGTACATCCACCGCATCATCAATCGCCTGTTCCAGAAGGGCGCAACGGTGAAGTACGACCCGATCGCCAAGGTCCATGTCTCCGGCCACGCCTGCCAGGAGGAACAGAAACTGCTGCTGAGCCTGGTGCGACCAAAATTCTTCGTGCCGATACACGGCGAACTGCGAATGCTCAAGGCGCATGCGCAGCTTGCCCAGGAAATCGGCATCCCGCGAGAACGCGTCTTCGTCGTCGAAAATGGCACGCCGATCGAATTCGGGCCGAATGGCGCGCGCCAGCATGACCGCCTGCCCGGCGGCTACGTGTTCGTCGATGGCAGCGGCGTGGGCGACATCGGCCCGGCTGTGCTGCGCGATCGTGAAGTGCTCGCCCGCGATGGCTTTGTCGTGGCAGTCGCACGCCGCGGCGCAGATGGCAAATTGTGCGCACCGCCGGAAATCATCACGCGCGGGTTCGTCTACCTGAAGGAAGCTGAGCCGCTGATCCAGCAGCTTTCATCCGAGATCGCAGCAGCGCTCGTCGATATCGGGCCGGGCACCGCCGAGGAAACCGTGCGCCAGCGCATGGCCGACGCGCTCAGCCGCACGATTTACTCTGAGACGAAGCGCAGACCCGTGCTCATTCCGGTGGTGGCGTAGGCGCCACTCGCGGAAATCTAGTCAGCCCAAATTCGGCGCTCGCAACGAAAAACAAAACTGGCGATCCTTCCCACTTTGAGAGAAGAGATCGCCTGTTTTGTGAAGAGACATCGACCGGCCGAACCAGTTCACACGCCTCACTGCGCCGCCGCGTTTGATTCGCAAATACTCGGAACGACTCAGGTCTGGGTAGTTCCGAACACTTCGAATCGCACGATTCGAAAAAATGGTGCGGCGAATGCCGACGCACCTGCTACGCCGGCATCGCCATCCCATTCGGGAAGAACACCACTCCGATACCGGAGCGGATCACCAGATAGCGCGGCATAGAGGGATTTGGCTCAATCTTGCGCCGCACACGATAGATCAGCTCGTGCAGGCTGTCTTTGTCGCGCATGCCACCCCATACTGCGTTAATCACATCGTCATACTCGCAAACATCGCCGACGTGATGCGACAGGTATTTCAGCAGTCGATACTCTGTGCGCGACAGGCTCACCGGAAGACGCTCGCCATCGCGCCAGATCACCGCGGACGGACTGATCCAAATTCCTGTCTGCCGCGGAGGCTGCGGCTCAGCGACCGGCGCGACCGGCACCATCGGCACGACGCCGCCCGAACTGTTCGTGCTGCGCTGTCCACTGTCGAGCGTCATCCCCGATGCGGACGTCTCCACGATCAGCTTCAGCGTGTAGTTGAAGCTCGTGCCGATCTGAATCCGATCGTTGCTGTGCAGCTGGATTCTGGTCCGGTTCACCACACGGCCGTTCACGACCGTGCCGTTACGGCTCATATCCTCGAGAAACCACTGCCCTCCCTCCAGCGTCAGCGTGGCATGCTCTCGCGATGACTGCACGTCGTCGATTCGCACCAAAATATCAAACGGGCCAGATACGGACCGTCCGATCTTGACAATCGTCTCGCGCAAAATAATGCGCTCATTCGGCGTAATGTTGGACTGCAAGAATGCAGCCTGTAAAGAGGGAACCGACTCCGGAGCCATGAACGGTATTCTAATCGATATCTAAGTCTCATGAATCCGACAAAAGTTGCACCTTCGAAGATGCCCCACAACTGCCTGAATCGTTGCCTCGGGAGTGCGCAAAGCCCAATTGGTATCCGCGAAACACGCCATCGCCCGCCCCCTTCGGGGGCGGGCGA
>CAXNFZ010000128.1:0-7866 GCA_964201495.1 Chloroflexota bacterium
AAGAACAACGCATCTCCCAGATCGAATCCCAGTCTGCCGCTCCTGATTTTTGGAACGACGCACAGGCAGCGCAAACACTCATGCGCGAAATGGCCACGCTGAAATCCAGCGTCGATGCCAACTCTCAGCTCGTACACCGCGCCGACGACGCCGACGTCATGATTCAGCTCGCCCTCGAAGCGCAGGATGATTCCGCCGCTGCCGATGCCGAACAGGAAATCGTCACGCTCGAAGGCGCTCTCGCACAGGCCGAGCTCGAACTCATGTTCAGCGGCAAGCACGATCACAGCGACGCCATCCTCTCGATTCAGCCCGGCGCCGGCGGCGTCGACGCCCAGGACTGGGCCGAGATGATGTACCGCATGTACTTGCGCTGGGCCGAACGCAAGGGCTTCAAGGTCAGCGAAATCGATTACACCCCTGCGGAACAGGCCGGCATCAAGAACGCCACGGTCTCCATTCAGGGCGACCGAGCCTACGGCTACCTGCGTGGCGAACGCGGCATCCATCGCCTCGTGCGCATGTCGCCCTTCAATTCGGGCGGCACCCGCGAAACCAGCTTCGCGCGCGTCGAGGTCTACCCGGATATGTCCGACAGCGATTTCGACGTCGTCGTCAATCCGAACGACCTCGAAATTGAAACCTATCGCTCGCAGGGCGCCGGCGGCCAGAATGTTCAGAAGAACGAAAGTGCCGTCCGCATCCGCCACATTCCCACCGGCATCATCGTCACCTGTCAGGACCAGCGCAGCCAGACGCAGAACCGCGAGCGCGCCATGCACGTGCTCAAGGTTCGCCTGCAGGAAATGGAAGATCGAAAACGTGAAGCCGAACTGCGCCAGCTCAAGGGCGATCACGTCGACGCTGCCTTCGGCAATCAGGTGCGCAATTACGTGCTGCACCCCTACCAGCTCGTCAAAGACACTCGCACCGATCACGAAAGCAGCCAGACCGGCGCTGTCCTCGACGGCGACCTCGATGCGTTCATGGAAGCTTTTCTGCGCATGGGATAACCCATGAAGATCCTCGCCGTCAGTGATGAACCGGTCTCCTGGATCTACAGCCAGCAGCTGCTCGATCGCTGCGGCGATGTCGATCTCGTCGTCAGCTGCGGCGATCTGCCATTCGGCTACCTCGAATTCATCGCGTCGACTCTTAACCGGCCCTGCTTCTACGTGCGCGGCAATCACGATCACAAGGAAATCAGCGACCACGGCCCGATCAAAACCGCACCCGAAGGCTGGATCGATCTCGACGCTCATGTCACGCGCGCGCATCTCGCGCCATCACGCTCGCTCTCAATTGCCGGCCTTGAAGGCTGCCTGCGCTACCGCCCGCACGCCGACGCACAGTATTCACAACGCGGTCAGTTCCTGCGCGCCCTCACCATGACGCCGCACCTGATGCTGCGCCGCCCCGACGTCTTCATCTCGCACGCCCCCCCCTTCGGCGTTCACAACGGCCCCGATCACGCCCACACCGGCTTCCATGCCCACAACTGGGTCATCGCGCGCTTCAAACCGCGCCTGTTTTTGCACGGCCATCAGCATCGCACCTACGATCACCGCATCCCCGGCAATACGCTCGTCGATCGCACACTCGTCGTCAACGTGCACCCCTACCGTATCCTCGAACTCTGATCCCATCTCTCCCCTCTTCCCTCTTCCCTCTTCCCTCTCCCCTCTTCTCCCCCAATCACACCGGCGGCAAAAATCGTCCGTCCGCCGCCGTCCAGCCGCCGTCGACATACAGCACTGAACCAGTCACATAGGACGACGCATCCGATGCCAGAAACACCACGGCGCCCGCCATCTCTTCCGGTTTTGCCCACCGCTGCAGCACAGTCTTCGCTGCATACGCGTCATACCACTCGGCTCGCGCGCGAATCTGCTCGGTCATGCGCGTTTCGACGGGCCCAGGCGCCACGCAATTCACGCGCACTCCATACGTGCCCAGTTCCACCGCCAGCGTCCGACACAATTGCCGCAGCCCGCCCATCGTCGCTGCATAAACGCCCTGACCAGGCTCCACCACATCGCCGCGCACGCTGCTGAACGCGATCACGCTCCCACGCCCGCGCTGCGCCATGCCGCGTGCCACCGCGCGCATAATCAAAAACGCCCCTTTCAGGTTCAGTTCGATCACGCGATCAAACTCGTCTTCGCTCAGCTCCAGCAACGGCACGCGCACGTTCAACGCCGGCGTACACACCAGAATATCCAGCGGCGGCAGCACTTCGAGCGCTTCTTCAATCTGCTCGGAATCACATATGTCGAGCACAATCGCTCCTCCTTCGCCGCCGCCCTCGCGCACTTTCGCCAGCGTCTCGTCGTTGCTCTCTTCGTCGATGTCGGCACACACCACGTGCGCACCCTGCCCCGCCAACCCCAGCACAGCTGCCCGGCCAATGCCTCCGCCAGCTCCGACGACCAGCGCAGTCCGGCCGCTCAAATCAAACATCGATCCCACGTTCATATCTCCCCAGCTTGCGCTGTCTTTGAAGCCGGCGCCGGATGAATCCCTGCATCACGCCAGGCGAAGCGCGGTGACACGCTCGCGTCCCCGCGCAGCACCGCGTCTGCCACAATCTGTCCGATCACGCTGCCGAATTTGAATCCATGTCCCGAGCACGGCGACGCCAACACAATGTGCCGATGCTGTGGATGTGCCCCCAGCCGAAAATCTTCGTCCGACGTCATCGTATAGCGACAGCTGACCGCTTCGGCAACTTCGCCTGTCAACCCTCGCACCACCCCGAGCGCATAATCCCGCACACGCTCACGCAGCGGCTCATCGACGGAACGATCTTTGTCTTCCGGATCCACCTGCACTCCGACGTGATCGATCAGGAATTTCGGGCACGTATGCCCAAGAATCGGGAATCCCGCCGCGAGCGATGTCGTGCCCACAAATCGATGAATAAACAGCGGAAATCGCCCGATCTCAAACGCTCGTGGATCATGCGCCGGCATGTACTGCACCTGTTCTTTTTGCACCGTCAACGGCAAGTCGAGCCCGATCTGCTGCGCCAGCGGGCGCATCCACGATCCCGCACACAACACCGCTCGCGCAGCATGGTGCTCACGCTTCGTCGTATGCACTTCGACGCTGTCTGCATGTGCCGTGATTTTTGTCACCAGCTCGTCTTCGCAAATTTCTGCTCCGTGCCGTCGCGCCTGTTCCGCCTGCGTCGCCACACACCGGTCCGCATGCAGCATGCCGTAGTCCGGCTGATAAAAACCGATCGTCTCACCTGGCAAATTCAGCTGCGGAAATCGGCGCATGATCTCGTCGGCAGTCATTGCCTCATGGGCGATGCCGCGCTCGCGGTAGTTCTGCCCGATCTCCTGCAGGCCGTGCGCCTCAGGCACGCCGAAGTCAAGCCCGCCGGTCCGGAAATAAAGCTGTGCACCGGACTCCCGCTCGAGCTCGCGCCACAAATCATAGGCGCGCTGCGCCAGCGACACGTACTCGGGCTGGGCATACGCCAGCCGAATAATGCGCGATGCTCCATGCGAGCTGCCGCGTGTGTGCCCGATGCGAAACTGCTCGATCAGCCGCACGCGCGCGCCCGCTCGCGCTGCGTGATACGCCGTCGATGTCCCCATCACGCCGCCGCCGATCACGATCAAATCTGGATTCATGCGTGCTGCAACCCCGGCCGATTCAGCCGAAAACGTGTAATTTCATAACCAGCTTCGCCGTGCAGCGCCAAACCTGCCACGACCTGCCCAATCACGCTGCCGAATTTGAACCCATGTCCCGAACACGGCGATGCCAAAACGATGTGCCGATGCTCCGGATGCCGGTCGATCAGAAAATCTTCGTCCGGCGTCATCGTGTAGCGACATGCGACTGCCTCAACCACCTCACCCGTCAACCCACGCACGACCTCGAGCGCAGCCGCACGCGTGCGCGCCAGCAGCCCCGGATCCGGCGTCCGGTCCTCATCTCCTGGCTGCACTTGCGGCCCGCCGGCGTGATACAAAAATTTCGGCGCTGCGCGGCCGAGAATAGGAAACCCCGCTGCACCCGATGTGGTGCCGCGCTGCCGGTGAATAAAGATCGGAAATTTCCCGATCGCGAAATCCTCTGCACGCTCAGCCTTCATGTAAATCACCTGCTCGTTCTGCACGGTCAACGGCAAATCGAGCCCGATCTGCTGCAGCAGCGGGCGCATCCACGAGCCTGCACACAGCACCGCTCGCGCAGCATGGTGCACACGCTTCGTCGTATGCACTTCGACGCTGTCTGCATGCGCCGTGATTTTCGTCACCTGCTCGTTTTCACAAAGTTCTGCTCCCTGCCGTCGCGCCTGCTCGGCCTGCGCTGCCACACAGCGGTCCGCATGCAGCATGCCGTAATCGGCCTGATACACGCCGATGAATTCCTCCGGCAGGTTCAACTGCGGGAAACGACGCATCATCTCGTCCGCGTGCAGAGATTCATGTTCGATGCCGAGCGCGCGATAGGTCGCCGGCAGGCCGGCCAGGTCTTCTGCGCCGGGCAGGCCGAAATCCAGCCCGCCGGTCTTGTAGTACAGCTGCATGCCGGATTCCTGCTCGAGCGCACGCCACAAGGCGTACGCACCACGCGCCAGCGCCACGTAATCCGGCTCGGAATAGGCCAGCCGAATAATGCGCGATTCGCCGTGCGAGCTGCCGCGCGTGTGCCCGACGCGAAACTGCTCGATCAGCCGCACGCGCGCGCCCGCACGCGCCGCGTGATACGCCGTCGACGTCCCCATCACTCCTCCGCCGATCACGATCACGTCCGGGTTGGTTCCTGTTCGCATACGGCGCGGAGTGTATACCCTGTACGGGCGTCGGGCGTATCCTCGTATCCGCCGTATCCGCGTTTAGGGCGAATTTCACCAGCAGATTTGTCTCACGCGAAGCCGCAAAGAACGCGAAGAACGCGAAGGAAAAGGCTCTTTATGACTTTTCCGGTAACTACTCAGGCCATCCATTTTTCCAACGCGAAACGCGCTATTCCTTCCCCCCTTCGGGGGGAAGGAATAGCGCGTTTCGCGGGAAATACTGATTTAGGCCTGAGTAGTTACCTTTTCCGTGCCTTCGCTTGAGGAAAATTCTCCGGCGATGGAATTCAAACTTCTTTGCGTTCTTCGCGGCTTCGCGTGAGAAATGGATTTGCCCCAATCGGCGGATGCACCCGCATCCGCACCCTCGCCCTCTTGTGCGATACACTCCGCCCGTGCGCCGCTTTCTGCTCGCCCTCATTTCTCTGCTCGCGCCTCTGCTCGCGTTCACCATCCCTGCGAACATGCCCGCGCGCGCCGCTGCAGCCGCTGCAGCCGGCGCCGGCGATGATCCGCGCTTCATCGTCGAAGCGCTCACCGACAATCTCGAGCTGCCCACCGGCCTCGCCATCGCCCCCGACGGCCGCATCTTCCTGCTCGAAAAAGCCGGCCGCGTCAAAATCTGGAAAGACGGCCTGCTCTACGGTCGCCCACTCCTCGACATCCGCGACGAGGTCAACTCCTTCGTCGACCGCGGCCTGCTCGGCATCGCCCTCGATCCGCAGTTCGAATCGAACGGCTGGCTCTATCTTTCATACGTCTATGACCCGCCCGGCGCCGCCCGCGACGGCGCCGAACCGCGCACCGGTCGCATCGTGCGCTACACAGTCGTCGGCGACGTCGCCCGCCCCAATTCCGCCCGAGTCATCCTCGACGACTACGAATCCGTCACGCAGCAGCACGCCAACGGCTCGATCCATTTCGCACCGGACGGCGCGCTCTTCGCCGCCTTCGGCGAAGGCACGCTCTCGCAGGGCGTGCAGCCGCTCGCGCTGCGCGCCCAGTCGCTCGACAACCTGCAGGGCAAACTCATTCGCATCGACGCCCTCGGCAACGGGTTGCCCGACAATCCGTTCTACGATCCTGCCCGCCCGCGCAGCGCGCGCTCGCGCATCTGGGCCTACGGCTTCCGCAACCCATTCCGCTTTCGCCTGCACCCGCAGTCCGGCCTGCCGTACGTCGGCGACGTCGGCTGGAACAAATACGAATGGCTCGTCATCGCCGCGAAGGGCGCCAATTTCGGCTGGCCCTGCGTCGAAGGATCCGACGACTCGGCCGAATACCAGAAGATGCCCGAATGCGCCGGGGTGACCGCCGACAACACGGCGCGCAAGGACCTCGTCTATCCACACGCCGGCGCACCGGCATCGATCACTGCCGGCGACTTCAACACCGGCTCGTATTTCCCCGCCGATACGCGCGGCAATCTGTTCTTCGCCGACTACTCAAAATTCTTCCTGCGCCGCGCCGTGCTCGATGCCCAGGGCCGCGTCACGAAAATCGAAGACGTCGTCGGCAATGTCGGTGAACCGGTCGACCTGCAGTTCGGCCGCGACGGTGCGCTCTACCTGGTCTCACATCACTCACGCGGCTTTATGCGCGTGCGCGTCAAGGACGATGCGAAAAACGGCGCACCGCTCGGCTCGCTCGCTGCACCGAACGCCGTTGCGATGCGCCCACTTCCACGCGTCTTCGGCGCCGGCGACGGCGACGTGCTCCTGCCCGGCGCGCGCGTCGCCCTCACCACCACCACCGAAAATGCCGCATGGTCGGTCGTTGCCTTCACAGGTCCCGCCGGCAGACGCGGCCGATCGCTCGTCCGCACCGACGGTCCACGCGTCGAATTCGCCATGCCCACCGACCTCGGCGACGCCGGCTTCGTCGAAGTCATGCTCTCTACCCCTGCCCGTGGCGGCGGCGTCGACGCAGCACACATCGACCTCTACACGCCGCACTCCGACGGCTATATCCGCTCATGGTGGCTGCTCGGCTCCAGGCCGTGGTTCGACCTCGACATGGACGCGCTCGGCAACGAAGCCTCGTTCACGCTCGCGCCGGACGACAAGCGCGCCTGGCTCATCCATAGCCCCACTCGCCACGTCGACTTCCTGCGCTGCATTTCGCCCGCCCCCGGCGTCTACGGCGTCCTCGCCGACAAAGCCACGGTCTACGCGTTCGTCTGGATCGACGCGCCGGAAAATCGCACCGGCCTGCTCGGTATGAACAGCGACGACGGCCTGGCCGCGTGGCTCAACAGCAAGGAAATCTGGCGCAACAAAGTCGGCCGCAACATGCCCGACGATCTGCGCGACATCGACCTGCCGCAAATCACACTAAACAAGGGCCGCAACGCGCTGCTCATCAAGGTCGACAGCCGCGGCGGCGACTGGCGCTTCAAGGCCCGCGTCCTCAATCCCGACGGCTCGATCATGCGCGACGTGCAAATTCGCACGCAGCCGTAGAGGGTTCTTTTTTGATGGCGCACGTCACCCGAATTACTTTCCTCATCGCCTTCATCAGTGCCCTCATCAGCGCCGCATCCGGGTTCGCCTCGTCGTCCGCTGCTGACGATGCTCTACGCAATGCAGAACGTGAGGTGCGCTACATACATTCCTCCCTCAGCGGCGACGACCCACGCTTCAGCGTCGAATCCGTGATCTCCGGGCTGAACGGGCCGACCGCCTTCACGTTCCTGCCGGACGGACGCATCGTGTTCGTCGAACAATCGGGGCTCGTGCGCACAGCCCGCGACGGAGCACTGCTCGAAACGCCGCTGCTCGATCTTCACGACATCGTCAACAGTTACCCAGACCGCGGCCTGACCGGCATCGCCGTCGATCCTGATTTCGCACGAAACGACTTCCTGTATCTTTCCTACGCCTACGACCCGCCGGGGTCCACGCAAGACAGCGATGAGCAGCGCAGTTATCGCGTCGCCCGCTACACGTTCGTCGATGAACACATTGACCGTGCCAGCGAGGCAATACTTCTGGAAAGGTAACTACTCAGGCCATCCATTTTCCAACGCGAAACGCGCTATTCCTTCC
>CAXNFZ010000129.1:0-7865 GCA_964201495.1 Chloroflexota bacterium
TTGATGATCCGCATGGCCTGGCACAGCGCCGGCACGTATCGCACCACCGACGGACGCGGCGGCGCCAGCAACGGCGGCCAGCGCTTTGCACCGGAAAACAGCTGGCCCGACAACGGCAACCTCGACAAGGCGCGCCGCCTGCTCTGGCCGATCAAGCAGAAGTACGGCAACAAGCTCTCGTGGGCCGACCTGATGATTCTCGCCGGCAACGCCGCGCTCGAATCCATGGGCTTCAAGACCTTCGGCTTCGGTGGCGGCCGCGTCGACATCTGGGAACCCGAAGACGATATTTACTGGGGCAGCGAGGACACCTGGCTCGGCGACAAGCGCTACACCGGCGACCGCCAGCTCGAAAATCCCCTCGCCGCCGTGCAGATGGGCCTGATCTACGTGAATCCGGAAGGCCCGAACGGCAACCCGGACCCGGTCGCTTCCGGCCGTGATGTGCGCGAAACGTTTGCGCGCATGGCCATGAACGATGAGGAAACCGTGGCTCTCGTGGCCGGCGGTCACACCTTCGGCAAGGCTCACGGCGCAGGCGATCCCGCGCTGGTCGGCCGTGAACCCGAAGGCGCACCCATCGAAGAGATGGGCCTCGGATGGAAGAACGCCTTCGGCACCGGCCGGGGCGTGCACACCACCACCAGCGGCATCGAAGGCGCATGGAAGCCGAATCCCACGCAGTGGGACATGGGCTACTTCGACATGCTCTTCGGCTACGAATGGGAACTGACCAAGAGCCCGGCCGGCGCCAAGCAGTGGGTCGCCAAGAACGTCAAGCCCGAGCACATGATCCCGGACGCGCACGACCCGTCGAAGAAGCATGCGCCGATGATGACTACGGCGGACATGTCGCTGCGCCTCGACCCGATCTACGAAAAAATCTCGCGCCGCTTCCATCAGAATCCGCAGGAATTCGCCGATGCGTTTGCGCGCGCCTGGTTTAAGCTCACCCACCGCGACATGGGCCCGCGCGTGCGCTACCTCGGCCCGGAAGTGCCGGCCGAAGACCTGATTTGGCAGGATCCCATCCCGGCGGTGAATCACCCGCTCGTCAATGTGCAGGACGTCGCGGCGCTGAAGGCGAAGCTTCTCGCGAGCGGCCTGTCCGTCTCGCAGCTGGTCAGCACGGCATGGGCCTCCGCATCGACCTTCCGCGGCTCGGACAAGCGCGGCGGCGCGAACGGCGCCCGTATCCGTCTCGCTCCGCAGAAGAACTGGGAAGCCAACCAGCCGGCCGAGCTGGCCACAGCCCTGCAGGCGCTCGAGGCCGTCCAGAAGCAGTTCAATGACGCCCAAACCGGCGGCAAGAAAATCTCGCTCGCCGACCTGATCGTGCTCGGCGGCTGCGCGGCCGTCGAAGCCGCTGCAAAGCAGGCCGGCCACGACGTGAACGTGCCGTTCACCCCCGGACGCATGGATGCTTCGCAGGAACAGACCGACGTCGAGTCGTTCGCAGTCCTGGAGCCCGTCGCGGATGGTTTCCGCAACTACGTGCGCGCCGGCACCGCCACCGCCCCAGAGCACATGCTGATCGATCGCGCTCAGCTGATGACGCTGACTGCGCCTGAGATGACCGTGCTCGTCGGCGGCTTGCGCGCCATGAACGCCAATACCGCCGGCTCGGCGCACGGCGTGCTCACCACGACGCCCGGTGCGCTGACCAACGATTTCTTCGTGAACCTGTGCGACATGGGTGTCGAATGGGCGCCTTCGTCGACTGAAGAAGGCATCTACAAGGCGCACGATCGCATGAACGGCAAGGTTCGGTGGACCGCCACCCGCGCCGATCTGGTCTTCGGCTCGAACTCCGAACTGCGCGCCCTCTCCGAGGTCTACGCCTACGCGGACAACAAGCAGAAGTTCGTGCACGACTTCGTCGCGGCGTGGACCAAGGTGATGAACCTGGACCGCTTCGACCTGGCGTAAAACAGAACTACGCAGGCCTAAATGCAGCGACCGCCCGGACTTCGACGCCCTCGAAGTCCAGGCGGTTACCGCGCCCGGCACGCTGCAGCTGCGTCTGCAGCCGCACGCGTCGGGCGATACAAAATCTGGCGCAGTCCGGCGCCACCGGTGGTCGGTGAGTCCAGCGAAGGCCATGTTGCAACGGCTTCAAAGTCCGACTGCAGATCCGCCCCGTACGACTTCAATACTGCGGGTGAAATCCGCCATCGACTCCCGGGCTCGTCGAGCACCCACGCGCCAGCCATCACCGCGCAGGACTCATGCGCCAGCATGACGAACGCCTGGCGGTCACGGGTGTCGTAGTGGCCGATCAGCCACGGACTTCCCGCTCCGAACGCACCGAAATGATGCAGCAGTCCCGGTGAGACACCGGTCAGGTCGATGATCCATGTGCCCATAGGCAGGCCAGCGCGCTGCGCTGCAGCTGCCGCTTCGTCGAAATACGCCGCATATTTCGCGTCCACGCGCACAGGCTGCGTCGAGCGACCAAGGCGCAGTGGACTACCAGCCGCAAGCAGCGGACCCGGATGTCGGTAAGGCGACGCCAGAAAACCGGCTCCGGTGACGCCCACGCACAGCTGCACTGCGAGGGCATACGCGCCCAACCGCAGCACGGTCGCGTCTCTGCGGATCGTTTTCGGCAACAGCCGCAGCAGCGACGCGCCGGCGAGCACGTAGAAAATGCCGGCGTTGCCGCGATAGTAGGTAATGTTGCTACCGAATGCCCAGATCATCGGCAGAAGCATCAGAAATACCGATTCCGCCAACACACGGGCATCACGGGACTCGGAGATTCCAGAGCGCCAGGCCTGCCACGCTGCGACGGCCATCGCCAGGCTGGGCGCACCAACCAGCATGCCTTGCAGTGGAGCAAAGAAGCGCGGAAACACGCCGAAGCCGATCAGGATCAGAACCATCGGCAACAGCAACGGCAAAAGCAGGGCGAGCGTGTCCGATCGCATGCGACGCGTCGCGTATACCGCACCGACGGCGCTGCCCGCGATCAGCGCCGCAGCAACCATCTGCCAAAGATTCGGGCGCACGAAGCGCGACAACATATGCAGCGGCGTGTAGCCGGGCACGTTGCTCGAATAGCGAATCGCGCCGCCGGCCATGTTTTCGATCATGGCGACCGGACCGCCGTCGATGACCATGCCCGTCATGAAGACGCCCGCCGTCGCGACGGCGGCCGATGCAGCGGCCCAGCCCGAGTTCCAGCGACCAGACGTGCGCAAAAATACTACGACGGCGATCACGAGCAGCGCCGCGCCCGTCGGGCGTGCCAGAAACAGCAGCCAGCCGCCCACCCCCAGCGCGAACCAGCCGACGACGCTGCGTCGGGTTGGCAAACGCTCGGCCGCAAAAGCGCCTGCCACGGCGATCAGCATTGCCAGCAGTGTGAGTGAGTTGTAGCTCGGCGTGGGTGCGATATTCTGGTTGAACAGAAGCGCCGCCGGCGCCAGAGCCACGGCCAGCATGGCCAACGGAAAGGCACCCAGTCGTGCAGCCGGAAAAAGCGCGCGCAGCACCGTCGCAGCGCAGAGGACGGCGGCTATTCCCATGATCCACAGGTTCATGCGTCGCAGCGACAGCAGGTCACCATCGAGCAACAGGTAGAGCGGATGGTATGCAAATCCGAATCGCGTAAAGCCGCCGATGTACGCCGATGGGGCTGCCCACTGCATCCATGCGCCCTCGTCTGTCACGTCGAAGCCGAACGCGCTCACATAAAGCATGCCAACGAAAAAGAGCACAGCAGCAACGGTGGTGCAGAGCAGCAACACCAAGGTTGACGCCTCAGCATACACATTCAACAGACCTCGCCGACTACTCTGCTTCATTGTGTATTTCTCTTCGAACCCGCGCCTTAATTTGCCAGACGTCCGACCGCCTGCATACGTCTCTTGGATTTCACCGCGAGGTGCGCTATGGTATCCGATCCATCGTTTCTCGGACCCCGCGGTGCATCCGCCGTTTGGGGCGAATTTCGACAGCAGATTTGTCTCACGCGAAGGCGCGAAGAACGCGCAGGAAAAAGCTTGTGATGACTTTTCCGTGCCTTCGCTTGAGAAAGTTCCTTCGGCGACGGACTTCAGACCTCTTCGCGTTCTTCGTGTTCTTCGCGTTCTTCGCGTTCTTCGCGTTCTTCGCGTGAGATATATATTCGCCCCTTTTGGCGAATGCACCCGATCCCGAGGGTGCATCCGCCGTTTGGGCGAATTTCAACAGAGCGCGCGGAGAGAGCGGGAGAACGCAGGGGTTTCCCGCAGAGACGCAGAGTTGCGGAGACGCAGGCTTTTTTTGGGGACGAAAAACGAAGAAGGCCGCAGCTTTCACTGCGGCCCTCGAGTGGAGATGCCGGGAATCGAACCCGGGTCCGAAATGGGAAAACCCCATATGACTACGAGCGTAGTTGTCGTTTTGATCTCGCGTTGAGCATGCCCGCCAACAGGCTTATCTCAACGCCAGTTCGTGGATTGGCGATCAGCCGACGTCGAACCGCATACGAACCTTTGCGAAACGTCCGTTGGCATTATGACGGTTGAACACACCCCACCAACGCGAGGGAGTGAAGACCGCCGCGGAACTAGCCGCGGTGCAGAACCAGTTACCGCTTACGCGGCGACCGGAACAGCATTCCAGTTGATCTTCGCACTTACAGTGCTTTGCACTTTTTAACGAGAGTCGCTTCTCGGCTCGCCACATGAAATTGACCGCATCCGTCGAAGCCTGTCATCCCCATGAACGAGGAAGACTATACCATGCCGAATCTGAGTGCGATTACCGATATTTCGTAGTGTTGCTTTCCGCGCACCGCGACACAGTTCAGGCCGCCATGCCGGGCCGGAACGCCACGCTCGCCGCATATGCAATCGCGCCAACCACCAAAACAAACGCCAGCACAACGATCCAATTACGAGCGAGGGAATTTTCATCGGCGATGAACGGCGTCGCCAGCTCCACACCACGGCGGCTGAGAGCGTCAGCACGCACATAGCGGGGGCACAAAAACCACCCGAGCACCAGCCCACCCAGCAGGCCGCCGGCGTGCCCCCAGTTGTCGATGCCGCCAGCGACCACGCCGAAGACGACGTTGATGGCCAGCACGATGATCAGATGCTGCAGCTGCGCGCGGCTGGCGCTTCCGATCACGTGGCGCTGACGATAGAAGTAGACAAACAAGGCGCCGAACAGGCCGAAAATCGAAGTCGAGGCTCCCGCCGACAATCCGTTCGTCAACACATAACTCGCCACTGCGCCGCTGATGCCGCTCAGCAGGTAGATGGTCAGGAAGCGACCACGCCCGAACAGCGCCTCGATCTGCGAGCCAAGCGCGTACAGCGAGTACGCATTGACCATAAGATGCTGCACTCCGAAATGCAGCCAGTTCGCCGTGAGCAGACGCCAAAACTCACCCTGGGTGACATAAGGCGCATAGTTCGCGCCCCAGCTCACCATGTGCCTGTTGTCGGCGGTGCCCCCCGTCAACTCCGTGGCCAGCCAGACCACAGCGATGACGGCAATCAGCACGTATACGACGCGCGGCTGCACCATCGGAAGCCGACGCGCGGCTGCACCATCGGAAGCCGACGCGTCCAACGCGTCACGCCGTTCCAGATCATCACGCGGCATCATCAGACGGCTCCTTTATTCAAAACCACGACTCAACCCCGACTAAATCCTGGGCGCATGCCGGCCCACCCGGCAATGCTCCGCGGTGATGATCGACACGATCTGATCGACTGCCTCGTCCTGGCATCCGCCGCGGTTCACCACGACGTAGTCGAACTCATCACGACGGCGCATTTCCTCGCGCGCAGTCGCGATGCGCCGCTGCAGCTTCTCGCCGTCTTCGGTGTTGCGTTCGCGCAGGCGCATGATCAGTTCATCTTCCGATTCCGGGGCGATGAAAACCGTCACGACGTTCGGCACCAGTTTGCGAATTTTCGCCGCGCCCTGCACGTCGATGCGCATGATCACGTCTTTGCCCGTTTCGAATGCCGCACGCACCTGGGATTTGGGAATTCCCTTGTGATCACCGTACACCAGGCTGTGCTCGAGAAAGCCGTTGGCGCGGATCAGTCGCTCGAATTCTTCCTGGCTCACAAAGTAATAGTCGACTCCGTCGGCCTCGTTTACACGGCGCGGGCGCGTGGTCATCGTCACCACGAACGCAAATTCGTAGCCGCGAAATTTCAAGCAGTTCAACAACGTATCTTTGCCGACACCCGACGGTCCGGACAACACCACCAGCATCGGCGGGCTGTCGAACGAGTACAGATCAGCAGCAGCAGCGTTCATCAAGGCTTGCATGCGGCCTGATTGTAATCGGTAGAATTTTCTCTATGCCGATTCACGAATATCGTTGTCAGGACTGCCGTCGCAAGGTCGCCGTGTTCTATCGTCGCCTGAGCGACGTGGATCATTCCAGCGCACGATGCGATCGCTGCGGAAGCGCCCGGCTGTCGCGCCTCGTCTCTCGCGTCCGCATGGTGCGCGGCGCGTCGGCAGAACTTGGCCCAGCAGGCGATGTAGATGAGTCGATGCTGGAGGACGCTGCCGGCCTCGATGAGAACGACCCGCGTTCGCTCGGGCGCTTCATGCGCCGCATGGCCGACGAGGCAGGCGAGGACGTCGGCCCGGAGTTCGACGAGATCATCGGACGCCTCGAGCGCGGCGACGACCCCGAACGCATCGAGCAGGAGATGGGCGACATGCTCGGCGAGGCTGCCGAGAGCGAGGGCGCAGGCGAGCCTGCAGTCGAAGCCGCACCACCACCACCGAAGAAAGCACGCACGCGCACGAAGGCGAAGGCGAAGGCGAAATAAAGTTCAGATTTCAGATTTCGTAACTACTCAGGCCCAAATCAATATTTCCCGCAAAACACGCTATTCCTTCCCCCGAAGGGGGAAGGAATAGCGTGTTTTGCGTTGGAAAACTGGATGGCCTGAGTAGTTGCCAGATTTCAGATTTGGAAATACTCAGTGCCAAAATCTGAAATCTGCGATCTTGCTTCCGCTTACGCGAACAGATTCGACATGTCCCGCTCAACCACAAGTTTGTGCATATCTGCCTGCAGCGGCGTGGCAATGTCCCCCGCGCAGAAGCGCGCTGCAGCATCGAGCACCTGCGGCAGCATGTGAATGTCGCCAACCGAATTCAGGTAAATGCCGGGGCGGCTCAGCACGAACGCCACAGCCTTGTCAATGTCCGCCTGGTCAGTCAGCGGGCGGTACCACGTCGCTGCAAATTTCTTCGGGCCGGTCGCGTCCGCTCCCCACGGCGCTGCCGTGATGGACTTGATCGTCTGAATCGCACGGCCATTGGCCTTGCAGTTCGCCTCGAGCGCCTCGAAATCCGCCATATATTGCGCGTTGGTCGTCATCACGTAGTTGTACGGCAGCAGCACCGAGTCAAAGTCGAAATGGCTGACGCTGCGCATGTGCATGCGCGGCACGCGCAGTTCGTGTCCGGTCACGCCGATGAAACGAACCAGTCCTTCCTTCTGTGCCTGCAGGCACGCCTTCAATGCGCCGTCCGGTCCCATCGCCTCGTCCCACTCCGGATCGTCGATCAGGCAGTGCAGCTGAATCAGGTCGATCTGATCGACGCTCATGCGCTCCAGCGACTTGCGAATCTGATCGTAGGCCTTCTGATAGCTGCGCTCGCCGGTCTTCGTGGCGAGAAAGAAGCTGTTGCGCAGTCCGCGCTTCATCCACGGCCCGATGCGATCTTCCGAGCCTCCGTAGCTCGCGGCGGTGTCGATGTGGTTGATGCCGTACTTCAGGATCAGATCGAGCGTGCGATCCGCCTCTTCCTGGGTGACGTTCCCGAGCGCCGCGGCGCCGAAAATCACGCGGCTGCTGTCGTGGCCGATTCGGCCGAAGGGGATGCGT
>CAXNFZ010000130.1:0-7860 GCA_964201495.1 Chloroflexota bacterium
TGATCGAGCACGACATGAAAGTGGTGATGGGCATCAGCGATCGGGTGAGCGTGCTCGACCATGGCGAGATGATTGCCGAGGGCCTGCCGCGCGACGTGCAGAACAATCCGAAGGTGATCGAGGCGTATCTCGGCCAGGGCGCAGCCGCCGAAGGCGCGTGATGAACGCAGGAGTGATCTAGAAATGCTTGAACTCAAAAACGTTCACACCTACTACGGCAACATTCATGCGCTGAAGGGCATCAGCCTGACGGTGAATGAGGGTGAGATCGTCACGCTGATCGGCTCCAACGGAGCTGGCAAGACGACGACGCTGCGCACGATTCAGGGTTTGCTGCGGCCGCGCGAAGGCACGATTCTGCTGAACGGCGAGGCGCTGGAGAAGCTGCCCCCGCATTTAATCGTGCAGCGAGGCATTAGTCAGTCGCCGGAAGGCCGACTGATTTTCAGCAACATGACTGTGCGCGAGAACCTTGAGATGGGCGCGTATCAGCGCAACGATAAAGACGGGATCGCGCGCGACATGGATCACGTGTATACGCTGTTCCCGCGCCTGCGGGAGCGCATGACGCAGCGCGGCGGCACGCTGTCCGGTGGTGAGCAGCAGATGCTCGCGATGGGCCGCGCGCTGATGGCGCGCCCGCGCGTAATGCTGCTGGACGAGCCGTCGATGGGACTTGCGCCGATTCTGGTCGATCAGATCTTCCAGATCATCAAGACCCTGAACGAGGAAGGCACGACGATTCTGCTCGTCGAGCAGAATGCGCGTCTGGCGCTCAGCATCGCCAATCGCGGCTACGTGCTCGAGACTGGCGAAATCGTCCTCACCGGCCCCGGACGTGAACTGCTGAATAATCCGGAAGTGAAGGCGGCGTATCTCGGAGAGAGAGCGCATTAGTGAGAAGCGAAAAAGCGAAGAAGTGAGAAAAGGGGAGGAGGGCAACCTTCCTCCCCCTTTTATTCGCTGCTTCTCATCTCCAGAGAGATAATCAGGCCCATGAGCGACGCGACGAATGCTGAGACGACCCCGGCGGTGACGCCTTCCGACGACATGGTTGAAAAAGTGCGCGCGGCCCTGCGCGAGGTGTACGATCCTGAGCTCGGAATGAGCGTGATCGAACTTGGGCTGATCCGCAAAATCGAAGTTCAGCCTGAGCAGGTCGACCTGACGATGATCCTGACCACACCGTTCTGCCCGTATGGGCCGTCGATGGTCGAGCAGGTGAAGCAGAAGTCCCAGGAGACAGCCTTGCGCGTTACGAAAGTTGCGATGGGGCTGGAAGTCTGGGAGCCGGCGATGATGGAAGATCAGGCGGCGGCGAACTGGGGACTGTATTACTAGGGGATAGTGATAGGGGATAGTGATAGTAGATAGCAGGTTAAATCTTTACCATTGCTATAACCATCCACTATTACTATCTACTCTTCCCCTTCCCCCAGCACATAGCGCTCGAACGCTTCTGCCGTCCATGGCAGGAGCGGCTTGAAGAAGTGCTGGTAGATCACCTGAGCGAAGACGCGGATTTCGTGCTGCGCTTCTTCTGCCATCCGCAGCTGCAGGAAGTGCATCATGTTGTGGCAGTCGACTTTGACGACCCAGGTGTAATAGACGGAAAAGCCAGGCAGGAAGGCGCGCGCAAGTTCGCGCGCAACCCCCTTTTTCAGCGCGTCCTCGTAGAGTTCGTAGCTGCGCGCGTAGTGCTCAAGCAGTGAGGCTGTGAGCGCCTGCCCGTCCTCGTCCGAGACCTGACCCAGGCTGGCCTGCTTATTCGAAGGTGACTGGCGGCGCCATACATCCGGCACGTAGAAGTCGTTTTCCTCAAATTCGGTGTAGCGGCCACTCTGCGCGTTCATATTGAACGTGCGATGCCGCACCCACTGCCACCACGTGACGACCGGCGCGCGCACGCGAAATTTGAATTCCACCTGTTCGAACGGGCTGGTGTGGCGGTGGCGCAACAGGTAGAAGAGCAGCTTCTTGTCTTTGTCTGCGCCTTTGCTTTCGCCCATGAACGAGACGCGCGCTGCATTGACGATTGCCAGATCGCCGCTGACGCCGGCGGCAGGGTGTGGCATGAAATCGAGCAGCTCGATATAGCCTTTGTCGAGCACGTCGATGCGCTTCCCAATGAGATCTGCGCCGGGCGTTGGGTTGAGGATTTCGGCGGACATGGCAGTCTTTTCCTGTAACTATTCAGGCTGGTCAGTTTTTTATCGCGAAAAACGCTGTTCCTTGCTTCTTTGGGGAAGGAACAGCGTTTTTCGCAGAAAATATCACTCTGGGCCTGAGTAGGCGCCTTTTTCTTGATTCGGCGACGGACGCCCGATTTGTATTGTACTGCTAACATCCCCTGTGATGATTTGGGATAGTCATATACGCAACAATGTGGCGCTGGCTGAATTCGTGGCTGAAGTGCACCGGCCGGAAGACGCAATCGATCTTGGGCGGACGATGCTGGTGCTGGGTAAATTCGTGTATCCGCGGTTGGATGTGGCGGCCTATGTGCGCCAGCTGGATGACCTGGCGGAGAGCGCGCGGGCGGCGATCGAAAGTGAGGGGCAGGCAGCGGCGCTGGCGAAATATCTGTTCAGCGCGCGCGGGGCGAATTTCCAGGGCAACGTGCAGGATTACAGTGATCCGCGCAACAGCTATCTGAACGAGCTGCTCGATCGACGGCTTGGGCTGCCGATCACGCTGGCGGTGTTGTACGTAGAAGTGGCGCGGCGGCTGCGAATACGCGCGGCGGGCGTAGGGTTGCCCGGGCATTTCATCGTGCAGGCCTGGGAACCAGATGGCACGGTCGTGCGGCTGGATCCCTTTCACGAGGGCGTGGTGCTCACGGAAGCGGACTGCTTCGAGCTTGCGGCGGCGACGGCGCGGGCGAGTCACTTCGAGCCGCAGTGGCTGCAGCCGGTCGGTGCGCGCTACATATTGAGGCGCGTGCTGAACAACCTGCGCAATCGCGGGCCGGCGGTGCTGGGCGTGCACGGAATGATCGGCGTGCTGGAACGACAACTCGTGCTGGACCCTGAGCAGAACGGAACGGCGGCGATGCTGGGGTTGCTCTGCGCGACGGCCGGGCAGCGACAGCGCGCGGCCGATTTGCTGTCGCAGGCGTTGCAGGGGGATCTCGACGACGACGTCCGCGAGCGGGCGGAGGTGGTTCTGCAGGCCAAGCTGAAAGAGATTGCGGCGCGAAATTAAAGGCAATCCAAGGCAGATGCATCTGATCAGGTTGGGTGGGTTTCCAGTGGGCGCCCTTTGCCTCAAACTGTGGATGCACCCGAAGAAGTGGAGCGCATCCGCAGTTTGGGGCAAACTTCGACAGCAGATTTTTCTCACGCGAAGCCGCGAAGAACGCGAAGGAAAAGACTTTTTGTCAGATCACCGCCGATTCCCCAAAAAGCCCGCGTCTCCGCGCTCTCTGTTGAAAGTTGTCCCAGGCTGCGAATACACCCAGGCAGTGGCCAGGCAGTTGTGAAGAGGAGAATACGATCATGATGTTGCATCTTGTCTTGAAAGCCGAATGGGAAGCGCTGCCGGCAGGGCAGCCGTATGTGGCGCCGTCTCTGGCGCAGGAAGGGTTCATTCACTGCACTGATGGCGAGGAAATCATGCTGCAGGTGGCGAACCGGTTCTATCGCGGCCAGGCGGGGGAATTCGTGCTGCTGGAGATCGACGAAGTGAAGGTGACGGCGCAGGTGAAGCGTGAGGCGCCGATCGATCCGAAGCCTGCGGTGGCGTCGTCGCCCGAAGCGGAGGCGAACATGGGCGGCGACACGCCGGCGCGGCCGTTGTTCCCGCACGTGTACGGGCCGATCGATCGGGCGGCGATCGCGGCGGTGCGGCCGGTGCTGCGCGAAGCGGACGGCCGGTTCATCGGGTTCGGGCCGGCGCCGGCGCCGGTGCAGGACGCCAATCCTCTTGGACTCAAGCCGGCGAGCCAGCTGGCGAACGAGCTGCTGCAGGCGACCGACGACTTTAGTGAATCGCTGCGACGGTATAAGGACAAGATCGAGGCGCGACTGGAAGGGCTGGACCGCAAAATATCGGACTCGACGAAGTGACTTGACTCGGAGGTGCATTCGGCCGTGTCGGCGACTGCACACCTGTTATGGAAACAATCATGAATCCCGTGCTCCTCGATTTTCCTGACCGCTTCGAGAGTGAGCATCTGATCATCCGGGCGCCGCGGGCGGGGGATGGGCCGGCGCTCAATGCCGGGGTGATCGAGTCGCTGCCGGAGCTGCGGCACTGGCTGCCGTGGGCGCAGCATGCGCCGAGCGTCGCCGAGAGCGAAACGCTCGTGCGGCGCAGCCATGCGCGCTGGATTCTGCGCGACGATTTGTGGCTGCTGCTTTTTTGCAAAAATGGCGCTATGGACGGTGCTATGGAAGGCGCTTCGGAAGGCGAGTTCATCGGCTGCAGCGGCCTGCACCGCATGGACTGGACGGCGCGCACGTTCGAAATCGGCTACTGGCTGCGCACGTCGCAATGCGGCCGGGGCTTCATGTCCGAAGCTGTGCATGCCATCACTGGTTTCGCGTTCGATGTGCTGCGCGCCCGGCGCGTCGAAATTCGCGCCGACGCGCGCAACGTCCGCAGCTGGCGCGTGGCGGAGCGCTGCGGCTTCGAGCTGGAAGGCACCCTGCGCAATGAATCGGTCGACGCCGACAACGTGGCTCGCGACCTGCGCATTTATTCACGCATTTGCTAATTCCCCGGGCGCGTTTCGTCGAATCATTCCACTTCCGTGCTATTCGTGCTCAGCGCCCGTTCAGATGGCCTATCAAAAGCTATCGATTTGGCGTTTATGTTCCTGAAACGCACGTTTTGACAGTGCCCCCCCGTTACGATTCCGCTCACAGGCTGCCCGGACGGCAATATCGCAAGCGTCGTCTGGGATAAATCTGGGATATCGGAATGGCGAAATTCATGAAACCGAACCGACCGGTCGGCATCGTAGGGTATGGCGCATATGTGCCCCGCTACCGACTGGTGTCGCAGGAAGTCTCCGAGCTTTGGACGGACGGCAATGCCGTCTCTCCGGTGCGCGAAAAATCCGTGCCCGGGCTGGACGAAGACGTAGCGACGATGAGCATCGAGGCGGGGCGCAACGCGCTTCGGCGCGCGGTGCGCTCTTCGGCGCGCGATGAATCTGCGATTGCGGCCGGACTCGGCGCGGTGTGGGTCGGCAGCGAATCGCATCCGTATGCGGTGAAGCCGACCAGCACGATTCTGGCGGAGGCGATCGGCGCGACGCCGTATACGCAGGCGGCGGACTGGCAGTTTGCGTGCAAGGCCGGCACCGAGGCGCTGCAGGCGTCGATCGGCTTCGTGGGAAGCGGGATGGCCGAGTATGCGCTGGCTGTCGGCATGGACGCGGCGCAGGGGCGGCCGGGCGACGCGCTGGAATACACGGCGGGCGCCGGCGGAGCGGCCTATCTGGTCGGGCCGGCCGAACAGGCGCTGGCGACGATCGACGGGTCGATCAGCTTCGTCAGCGACACCCCGGATTTCTGGCGGCGGCAGTACGAGAAGTATCCGGAGCACGCCGGCCGATTCACCGGCGAGCCGGCGTATTTTCATCACATCATGTCTGCAACGACGGCGCTGCTCGATGCCATGCAGCTCAAGCCTGCGGACTTCACGTATGCGGTTTTTCATCAGCCGAATCTGAAATTCCCGATGAGCGCCGGTCAGCAGATGGGATTTCACAAGGATCAGCTGCGGCCAGGAATCCTGGTGAACGACATCGGCAACACCTATGCCGGGTCGTCCATGATCGGGCTCACCGCAGTGCTTGATCAGGCGCGTCCGGGTGAGCGCATTTTGCTGACGTCATTCGGCAGTGGAGCAGGCAGTGATTCTTTTTGCCTGACGATGACCGACCGCGTTCTGGAAGCGCGTAAGGATCCGAACGTGATGACGACAGCCGACTACGTGCGGCGCCGCACGCAGATCGATTACGCGCAGTACACGCGCATGAAGGGCAACTACAGGCTCAACTAGACATGAGAGACGTATCTATCATCGGCATCGGCCAGACGGCCGTGGGAGAGCACTGGGACAAGAGCCTGCGCATGCTGGGCTATGAAGCGCTGAATTCGGCGATGGCCAGTGCACGGCTCGAGCGCATCGATGCGCTCTATGTCGGCAACATGCTGTCCGGCGAATTGACGAAGCAGGAGCACATTGGGGCGTTGATCGCCGATTTTGCCGGGCAGCGCGGCATTGAGGCGATGAAGATCGAAGCGGCGTGCGGCAGCGCCGGTGCGGCGTTTCGGGTGGGATACGCCATGGTTGCCGGCGGAATGCAGGATGTGGTCGCCGTCATGGGCGTCGAAAAAATGACCGACCAGGAGAGTGCGCTGACCACATCGGCGCTGGCGATGGCGGCGGACGCCGAGTACGAAGCGCTGCAGGGATTGTCGTTCGTGGGCATCAATGCGCTGCTGATGCGGCGCTACATGCACGAACACGGCTACAAGAAGGACGACTTCGCGCCGTTCGCGATCAATGCGCACGCGAATGCGGTGAACAATCCGAATGCGATGTTTCGCTCGCCGATTTCGGCGAAGCAGTTCGCCGACGCCAAACCGATCGCCGATCCGATCAACCTGCTGGATTCGTCGCCGATCGCAGACGGGGCGGCCTGCGTGATTCTGGCGCCGACGGCGATGGCGCGCGAATTCACGGACAAGCCGGTGCGCGTGCGTGCGAGCGCCGTCGCGACCGACACCGTCGCCGTCCACGATCGGCGCGACCCGCTGTATCTCGAAGGCGGCGCAATCAGCGCACAAAAAGCGTATGCGCAGGCCGGCATCGGCCCGTGGGATCTCGACTTGTTCGAGGTGCATGACGCGTTCACGATCATGTCGGCGTTGTCGCTGGAGGCCGCCGGATTCGCTCCGCGCGGCAAGGGCGTGCGTCTGGGGCTGGATGGGGAGATCGGCATCGGCGGCCGGCTGCCGATCACGACGATGGGCGGGCTGAAGGCGCGCGGCCATCCGGTCGGCGCCACCGGCATGTATCAGATCGTCGAAGTGGCGCAGCAGCTGCGCGGCGAGGCTGGACTGAACCAGGTGCGCAACGCCGCGCTGGGCATGGCGCAGAACATCGGCGGCAGCGGCGCGACGGTGGTGACCACGATTCTCGAGCGCGTGTAAGGCAGATCGTCTGCTTTGGGTTGTTTTGACGGAATCAAACTACGAATTTCTTGGCTGGAGTGAGCGCAGGGGCGCTGCCTCGGTCGAAAAATAGAGAGGGAAAACGAATGGAAGTTGCACGATACTGGCGCACGACGCAGCAGCGTTATCGCATGGAAGGCGAAATTTGCCCGAATTGCAGCGGCAAGATATTTCCGCCGCGTGACGTTTGCCCGAATTGCCAGCATGAGGCGAAGACGCCCTTCACGTTCAGTGGCCGCGGCGAAATTTATTCGTACAGCACCATTCATAATGCGCCGCTTGGGTTTGAGAAGTTCACGCCGTATACCGTTGCGCTCGTGCGCCTGGCGGAAGGGCCGCTCGTCACTGCGCAGCTCACCGATGTAGATGAGCAGGACGTCTATGTCGGCATGCCGGTGGAGATGGTGACGCGCGTGCTGCGCGAAGACGGTGAGCGGGGAATGCTCGTCTACGGCTTCAAGTTCCGGCCGGCCTTCGGTGTGGCGGGCGGCTCGGCGCAGGCCATGGCCGTAGAGGTGCAGGCGCCGCAGGCGCAGACCACGTCGCGCGTCGCGGTGATGGCCGGCTGATTCGCGCCTTCCTTCTGTCACATCCTCCGATGATTTGCGCACTCCCCGCACCTTGAAATATCGGAATTGGGAGTGCGCAAAGCCCAATTGGTATCCGCGAA
>CAXNFZ010000131.1:0-7798 GCA_964201495.1 Chloroflexota bacterium
CGCCTGTTCGGGCGTGTTGTTTCCACTGCGCCTGAACCGTTGCGCGATCGGGTAACTGTTCAGGGTTGGGTTTTTGTAACTACTCAGGCCATCCATTTTTCCAACGCGAAACGCGCTATTCCTTCCCCCGAAGGGGGAAGGAATAGCGCGTTTCGCGGGAAATACTGATTTAGGCCTGAGTAGTTACGAATTTTTTCAATTCCAGTTAATTCCAATCGCATGCCGCGCATCGCCCTGCATCTCCCTGCGGCACTGGCCGCTCTGCTTCTCGCAGCAATCCCCACCGGAGTGCCGCCCGCAGGCACATGGCATCCCGTCTCTTCTCTACCGAACGAAAGATACCTGCACTCCGCTACGCTCCTCCCCGACGGTTCCGTGCTCATCGCCGGCGGCGTGATTACCGGCATGGTGCCCAGCGCGGCTCGTTTCGATCCGCTCTCGGAAACCTGGTCCGCCGCCGCACCGATGCACTTCGGCCGCATGCGGCACTCCGCCACGCTCCTCCCCGATGGAACGGTCCTCGTCGCCGGCGCGTTCTACGTAAACACCGACTCCGCCGAACGCTACGACCCCGTGACCGATTCATGGTCGATCACCGGACGCATGCATCAGGGCCGCAATGGCCACTCGGCAGTGCTGTTGTCGGATGGAACCGTCTTCATTGCCGGCGGCTTCTACGGCATGTACCCGCTCTCGTCCACAGAAATCTACAGCCCCGCCGCCGGCACCTGGACCACCTCGACCTTCATGTCGATCGAACGCTACGGCCACGCCGCAGCACTGCTGCCCGACGGCACAGTCCTCGTCACCGGCGGCCGCACCGATCTCGCAACGATCGCTTCCGCCGAACGCTACGATCCGGCGACGGCGCTCTGGCTTCCGCTTCCGAATCTGTCGACAGCGCGCAGAAATCACACCGCCACTCCCCTCGCCGACGGACGGGTGCTCGTCACAGGCGGCGAATCAGAAACCCAGATCCTGACGTCCACAGAAATCTTCGACCCAGCCACGAACACCTGGTCGACCGCAGCCCCCCTGCACACGCCGCGCACCAGACACGTCGCCATGCGTCTGCCCGACGGCGTCGTGCTCGTCGCAGGCGGCGCGAACAGCGCCAGCCGCATGCTGGCTTTGTCCGAACTCTATGACCCCGCGACGAATACGTGGACGCCCGCCGCGAACATGCCCACCGCACGCGAGCTGCCGTCCGCCACACTGCTGCCGAACGGCTGCGTGCTCATCGCAGGTGGCTCCGACCGAACTCCACTCGCCGCCACCGAGCTCTTCGACCCGCGCCATCGCACGCTGCTGCCCACCGCCTATGCCGGCGTCGACCAGTCTTCTTCGATGCGCAGCAGCCGCCCGGCGCCGTCGAATTCTGCGACCAGCGCACGCGCAGCCTCGGCGCCGATCGCATTACGCGATTCCCCCGCCGACCACGCCCTCACCCGCTCGCCCTGCTCCTCTACGTTCAGTCGATAAAACTGCAGATACGCCAGCAGCGCCGGCCGGGCCGGAATCTCCGGATTCGCTCGCAAGAACATCGGAAACACGCGCACGATGCGCGGCGCCGGCTGCGATACCGGCCGCTTGAACCGCGGGTCGCGAATCAGCAGCTGCATCGCACCGCGCGGATACGCCGCACGAAACGTGCACCCGGCGCGGCACAGGCCGCTGGCCACCGCCGCGATCGATTCACCGTTCACCTGCGACGTGCACGGAATCTCGCCCTGCGTCAGCTCCGCCACGCCGAGCTTTGCACCCAGCACCCGCACTTCTTCCGCCACACCCAGCAGCGCCGGTGCAAACGACTGCGCCTGATTCGCCCACGCCCACAACCATGTGCCGCTGTCTTCGCTCTGCGTCCCCAGCACCTGCACGAACAACTGCTGTGGCTCTTCGTGCGGCTTGCGAAAAGCCAGCACGCCCGTGCTTAAATCCAACGACCAGCCCGCCTTGCCGAACATCGCCTGCAGGTAGATCTGTTTGTCGAATGACGCTGCTCCGTGTTTAATAATCAACTCTTCAAAAGTCATGAAAATCGCCGCCTTTCCGAAATGCTACATCGACGAAATCGCCTTCAAGAAAACCATGTCGATTTTCGACTGGATCGAGATGGCGCGCTCGCTGCCCTGCGAAGGTCTCGAGCTCTACGAAGGCTTCCTCTGGCAGCACGACGACGCTTACCTCGACTCAGTCGGTGACGCACTCACACGCGCCGGCTTCGCCATGCCGATGATGTGCTGCTCGCCCGACTTCACCAACCCGGACCCGGATGTGCGCCTGCGTGCGTTCGATCACGAAGTCGAGATGATTCGCATCACGCGCCGCCTCGGCGGACCAGGCGCCACCTGCCGCGTGCTCAGCGGCCAGCGCTTTCCCGAAGTGTCGCGCGCGCAGGGCGTGGCATGGACCGTCGACGCCATCCAGCGGCTGCTCCCCATCGCCCACGAATTCGACGTGGTGCTCGGCATGGAGAACCACTACAAGGATGGCTTCTGGAAATACCCCGAGTTCGCGCAGAAGCAGGACGTGTTCCTGGAAATCGTGAATGCCATTTCCGACACAACCCACTTCGGCGTCCAGTACGACCCGAGCAACGCCATCGTCGCCGGCGACGACCCGCTCGCCCTGCTCGACCTGGTGAAACACCGCGTCGTCAGCATGCACGCCAGCGACCGCTACCTGGCCGACGGCATGACGATCGATTCACTGCGCCAAAATGACGGCACGCTCGGCTATTCGCCGAACCTGCGCCACGGCGTCACCGGCAAGGGCCTCAACGACTATCCCTATATCTTCCGTGCGCTGAAAAGCGTCGGCTACTCGCGCTGGATCAGCATTGAAGACGGCATGAACGGCATGGACGAGATGCGCGAATCGCTCGAGTTCCTGCACCGCATGCGTGAAGAAATCCTGTAGGGGCGAATTTCGACAACAGATTTTCCTCACGCGAAGCCGCGAATCACGGCTTCGCGTGCGAAATGCATTCACCCCCCAGCGGCGGATGCACCCATCGCCGCCAGCATCCGTTGCAGCGGCCGGATCATCCAGCCTTCACCGTCCTGTCCGGAAATCGTGAGCTGGCTGCTCGCCAGAAAAATACGTTCACTGCAACGAAAAGACAGGCCGGCGACCACATCGGCCAGGCGCTCGACTGCTTCACGATGCTCATCGTCGTCATCCCAGCGCGCCTCCTTCGGCCAGTGGTGCGCCAGCACGTACGGATGCGTGAGCGGCTGAAAAATGCGCTCGTGCCAGCCGCTGGTCTGCAGATCGAGCCAGAATTGGAAGCGGCTGCGCACATCGCTGGTGAGAACTGCCTGCACAGTGGCAAGCAGCACGCCGTCCTCAGATCCCGGTTCCTCATCGTAGCGAGCTGGCAGCATTCCGTCCTGCACCATCTGCACATAGAGCAGATCCATGTCGGCCTGTGCCGGCAGCGTTGCCTCGCTGTGCTGCAGAGATTCGCGAAACGCGCGCGCGCTGGCGATCAGCTGCGCAACCGCGCGCGCTGCATCGCGGTCGCCCGCCAGTCCGAATCCTTCGCGACTAAGCACCTGCGTAAACGCCGTCTGCCACCATAAGTCGAGCGGCATCGGCTCGCGCAGTTCATGCAGCCACTCGCGCAGCGCGCGATAGCCTTCGCGATGCCGCAGCCCGACGCGCGTCCACAGCGCAGCATCCTCAATCTCCGGCAAATGGTCAAGCGCGGAAATCTTCGCAGCGAAATCCGCCAGCAGCTGCGCACGCACGCCGTCCAGCCCATTCAACAGACACGTCAGCATGCGCGCCACTTCCGGCGCCGCCGTGCGCAGCCCCCAATGCGGATGCGCCAGCCGCGACAACACAAGCATCGCACGCACGGCAGGGTGCTGAAAAAGCGGCCGCGAAGGCCGCAGCATGCGCACGGTCACGCCGTGCTCGCGCATGCGCTCGAGCAGTTCGAAACGCAGCACGTCCTCGACATACGGCGCCAGCACCACGATCTCGCGCGCCGGCACACCCTGTGCCAGAAGTTCACCGATGCGCGCTGCCACGGCATCGACCATCGAAATCCAATAGCGACCGCTCACGACCATCTCGATGGACGCGACACCCGCCACGGTCGGCGCAGCCACCGGAGCCGCCTCGGTGCGACGCACAGCCCGCGCCAGTGCCGCGCCGAATGCCGCCGGCGTCGGCTGATCAATGCGCGGATCCGGCAGTGCAGTCTGTTCGTCGCACAACGCCGCCAGCCGGCGCGCAGACGCGCGGTCTGCACCGAGAAAAACGCGGTAGCCGCCGGGGTCGTCCTCCACCAGCAGCGCCGTGGCGCATTCCGGCAGCAGCGTGGTGAGCAGCTCGTGCAGCGGCCGCGCGCCTTCCTCGACGTTGTCCACCAGCACGTGGCGGCTGCGCGCCAGCAGATAGTCCCGATACGCCGGGTGCGACAAGAGTTGCCGCCGATAGACTTCGATCAGCAGCGCGTAATCCAGCACGCCGTGGCGCAGGCAGTACGCGCGATATTCCAGCGCCGCGCGCTGCGCCGCGGCATAGGCCAGCAGACGGCGCGAATCACCGCTCCATGCGCTCGCCAGCCGGTCAGAAAGCTCGTCAAGCGGAAATCCTCCAACTGCCGCCTTGTTCACGTTGTCAAGCACCTGGCTGACGAGTTTCGGCCGCTGCTGACCCAGGTCGTCGAACGCCGGCATGTGCTCGGCCATCTGCAAATTCAAAAGAAACTGCGCTGCTTCGACATTCAAAAATACCGGCTCACGGCTCGGATCAGCGAAGCCGGCTGCGCGCGCGACAAGTGGAAAAAACAGGGCCACATGACGCCGCGCGAACGCAGGGAACGTCGTGATCGTGCCGGACGGCGCGAACGGTTGTGCACGCCGCAGCCGCTGCTGCAGCTGCGCACTCGCTGCGAAGCACACAATCTGATCCGGTCGCACGCCCGCGCGCAGTAGTTCGTCCAATCGGGCGGCCAGGCGCGCCGTCTTTCCAAGACCGGCGTGGCCGCGCAGATATACGCGATGCCCGCTGGTCGCTGCATCGAATCCGTCGAATGGTCGCGCCATCACACCTCTATCGCTGCTGCACAGACTGTCGCAGACGAACTTCTTCGAATCGCATCACGGTGCGCCGCTGCGCTCGTACAGTCTTCCGCAGCCATCGGCAACTACTTGCGGCAGTTCGACTGCCTATTGCAAAACGCGCCGTCATTCGTCCCTTGTGGGAAAAGCGACAGCGCGTTTTGCCGAAAGCAATCAGCCAGTCCGAAGACTGAACTATTCGTTCGAAATGTTCGTCACCTTGAACTTCAGCACACCGTCCGGCGCCTGAATCTGAAACTGTTCATGCAGCTTCCGACCGATCAACGCCTTGCCAAGCGGCGATTCGTTGCTGATCCGACCACTCAATGGGTCTGCTTCAGCCGACCCGACGATCGCGTAGTGTTCCTGGCTGCGGGTGCCGACTTCGGTCACTGTGACCTTGCTGCCGAGGCGCACCTCGTTGGCCGGGCCCTTGTTTTCGATGAGAACCGCGTTCGAGAGAATCGTCTCGATCTCCATGATGCGGCCTTCGACGAAGGCCTGCTCATTTTTGGCTTCGTCGTATTCCGGGTTCTCCTCGACTTCGCCTTCCGCCATCGCTTCGTGCAGGCGCTGCGCTACTTCCGACCGACGCACCGTGCGCAGGTGCTCCAATTCGTCCTCGAGACGCTTCAAGCCTTCGGGGGTCAGATATTCCTGGTCGTGCATCACTCTCTCCCTCTTCAAACCTTCGATCATCGTCCTATCGTGCTCACGATTCGTGTGTGTGTCATCCGCCGTCCGGCTATTCCCGACGCCTTGCAAACCCACCCCATCTCCGAAACACGGCAACGTACGATCAGAAAGCCGCCTGTGCTTACGATCTGCGGCAGGCGGCTTATGAACGGATATTGTGTTTCAGCTGCGTGAGCGTGAGGTGAGAGTCTAGCACATGCACCCCTGTGATCGCCTACACTTGGGCTCCATGAAAATCGTGCAGGTTGAACTCTTTCAGATCAAGTGGCCGCTTCTTTCACCCTTCGAGACCAGCTTCGGCGTCTCGTACGACAAGGAGGCGATTCTCGCCAAAGTCACCAGCGCCGACGGCGTGGTCGGCTGGGGCGAATTCGCCGGCGACGGGCCCGGATATTCCTACGAAACGCTGCAGACCGGCTGGCACATTGCTCGCGATTATCTGATCCCGCTGAGTTTCAAGGCGCCCTTCGAAAAGCCGACCGACGCGCCCGAGCGATTCGCCTGGGTGCGCGGCCACAACATCTGCAAAGCCATGCTCGAAGCCTGCCTCTGGGACATCGGCGCGCAGATGGCCGGCCTCAGCCTGCGCGATTACATCGGGAAGATCAGCGGCCACACCGGCTTGAAGGATCGCCTGGCAGTCGGCGTCAGCATCGGCATCCAGCCGACGACCGAGGCTCTCGTCGAGCGCATCCTGCGCTACCGCGCCGACGGCTACCACCGCATCAAGATCAAGATCAAGCCCGGCCGCGATCTGCAGGACGCCCGTGCTGCGCGCGCCGCCATCCCCGGCGTGCCGCTTATGGTCGACGCCAACTCCGCCTACTCGCTGCATGACATCGGCATGCTCAGGCAGATGGACGACCTCGATCTGCTCATGATCGAGCAGCCGCTCGCCTACGACGACATCTACGAGCATCACAAACTGCAGCGCGAACTCAAGACGCGCATCTGCCTCGATGAGTCGATCCACAGCCCAGGCGACGCGCGCTTCGCGCTCGAACTCGGCGCCTGCAAAATCATCAACATCAAGCAGGGCCGCGTCGGCGGCGTGACGAAGGCGCTCGCCATTCACGACATCGCCATGCAGGCCGGCGCACCCGTCTGGAAGGGCGGCATGCTCGAAACCGGCATCGGCCGCGCATTGAATGTCGCACTTGCCGCTCTGCCCAACTTCAGCCTGCCCAGCGACCTGAGCGCCAGCAACCGCTACTTTCACGAGGACCTGATCGAGCCCGGCTTCGCGCTCGACCACGACAACATGCTGCCGGTCCCCACCGGCCTCGGCCTCGGCGTGACCATTCACGAAGAGCGGCTGCGCAAGGCCACCGTGCGCAGTGAGGTGTTCAAGGCCTGATGCGCATCGGCATCCTCGGCGGCACCTTCGACCCGCCGCACATCGGCCACCTCGTGCTCGGAGACCAGGCCTGGCAGCAGCTGGGCCTGGACGAAGTGTGGTTCACCCCGGTCGGCCAGCCGCCGCACAAAGCGGGCCGGCAAGTCTCCGACGCCGTGCACCGCACGGCGATGACGCAGCTGGCGATCGCAGGACACCCGGCGTTTCGCCTGTGCGAGGCCGACGTGCAGCGGCCGGGGCCGCACTACTCGCTCACACTGATGCATCTGCTGCGCGCAGAGTTCCCGCAGCACGAGTGGTTCTTTCTGATCGGCGAGGACTCGCTCGCCGATCTGCCGAAATGGCATCGGCCGGCGGAGCTGATCGAGCTTGCGTCGCTGTGCGTTGCGCGGCGGCCAGGCAGCCGCAGCGACCACGTCGCGGTCTTCGAAGTCCTGCCGGCGCTGCGCGAACGCATGCGCTGGATCGACGCGCCGCTGCTCGATCTGGCCGCGTCGGACCTGCGCGTGCGGCTGGTCGCAGGCAGATCGGTGCGCTATCTGGTGCCGGATGCGGCGCTGGAATACGCACGGACGCAGCAAGTGTATCGACGTGCATGAGAACGTCAGCAGAAGGGAGTGACTAAACTCAAGGATATTCCGCGAATCACGGCATCGCCCCGCCGCCC
>CAXNFZ010000132.1:0-7713 GCA_964201495.1 Chloroflexota bacterium
ATTCCTTCCCCCGTAGGGGGAAGGAATAGCGCGTTTCGCGTTGGAAAAATGGATGGCCTGAGTAGTTACTGATTGACAGTGTTGGCAGGTAGTAAATCCTTCACGGCATTTTTCAGGAGTGTATCCGCTGTTTGGGGCGAATTTGAACAGCAGCATCGATAGTCGTCGTCGTTGATGAAGAAGCCATCCCTGCGATCCGATCTTGCTCGCCTGCGCCGTCTGTCGTGGCGCGGATGGGTCATCCTGCTCGAAGCGACGATGCTGCTCGGGGCGTCGCGCGCGTGCGTGCTGGCGTTTCCGTATCGGCGCATCATGACGTTGCCTGGGCAGCGCCGCGGCGAGCGGGCAATCGCGGCGCCGCCGCAGTTGATCGTGCAGCATGTGGCGTGGGCGGTGCGTGCGGCGAGCCGGCGCACGCCGTGGAACAGCAACTGCCTGGCGCAGGCGCTGGCCGGGCAGATCATGCTCGGGCGGCGCGGCGCGGCGCGGCGTGGCGAGCACGATTTATTTCGGGGTGATGCGCGAGGCATCGGGAAAGCTGGCGGCGCATGCGTGGCTGAGCGCCGGCGATGTTTTCGTCACCGGAAATTACGGGCTCGAGCAATACGCCGAAGTTGCGCAATTTGCGCGCGGAGCGGGTGGGTGACGGAGCATCCGTCGTCAGGGGCAAATATATTTCTCACGCGAAGCCGCGAAGAAGTCTGAATTCCGGTGCTGAAAAAACTTCCTGCAGTGAAGGCGTGGAAAAGCCATAAAAAGCGTTTTCCTTCGCGTTTTTTGCGGCTTCGCGTGAGAAAAATCTGCTGCCGAAATTCGCCCCAAAGTGCGGATGCACCCCGGCGATCCGGCGAGCGGCGATCTCCGTACACCTTTGCTGCGGTACAATTCGAACCCATGCCCATCTATGCCGGAGATCGATTTGCGGCGAATCGTGATGCGATCGTCGAATCGGTGTTGAACACTCCGGGTGCGTTGTCGCACGCTGTGCGCGCGGCGATCTACGATCGTGCAGCCGGGCGCGGAGGCGAATTTGCCAATGTGCCGCCGCTGCTCGCGGAGTTCGTCGACAAGGCGATCCGCAATGCATACAAAGTCGTCGATGAAGACATTGAGCGCCTGCTGCAGGCGGGATATGCGGAAGACGCAGTGTACGAGGCGATCACCGCCGTCGCTGCGGGGGCGGGCATGCGACGTATCGAGGCTGGGATAGCAGCGATGAACATGAACGCCGATCAGGAGAAAAGATGAGACTGCCGAAGGTTGATCGCGATACGCTGGCGCCCGGCGCCACGCTTGACGTAGTGAAGGCGCTGGCATACCGACCGGAATTATTTGGCGGCCCGTACTCTGAAATGCTGCAGACTCTGCTGCGCGGGGAGAGCGCATGGAGCGTGGGCGAACGCGAGTTGTTCGCGGGTTACACGGCGTACTTGAATAAGTGTCCCTTCTGAGCGGGCACGCACGGCGCGATGGCGCGCGCAGCCCTCGGTGAGGAGCTGACCCAGGCAGTATTCGACGATTGGCGCACCGCCCCTGTTCCTGAGGGCTTGCGCGCGGCGCTCGGCCTGATTCATAAGCTGACGATTCAGCCTGACGAGGTCGTTGCAGAAGATGTGAACGCTGTGCGCCGCGCCGGTGTGAGTGATTCACAAATTGAGGAAGCGATTCACATTTGCGGCGCGTTCAATATGATCGTGCGCATCGCTGATACGCTCGGCTTCGAAGTCCCGGACACGTCGCCCGGATCGGGCTACGGCGAAGCGGCGCTGCAGAGAGGCTATTCCTAGTTGGAAAGAGCACGGACGGGATCTGCGAAAGACGCTGATGGTTCGAAACGGAACTGAGCGGCGTCCTTCGCGCTCCGCAGGACGCCTTGCGATGCGATGCTGATTGATTGCGGCGGTGCTTATTCAGAATCTTCGCGGCGGCCGACCCCGAACAGTCCACCGACCGCGCCGAATGCGGCGCCGAGCGCCGGCAGCAGCATGCTGCAGCAGGCGGTGGCGATCACGGTCGAAAACAGGTAGCTTGCGCGAAACGACTCTGGATTGCTCGACATCTCGTCACGCACGATCCCGGCGTAGGAAGGCCACAACTGCTCCATCGCCAACAAACTTTCCTGCTGCAGACGTGCAGTGCGTTCGGCGTCGAGCGACAGCAGCATCGTGGCTGCGGCGAACCCAAGGCCGGTGAGAACGCCGGCGGTCAGGCCGCTGAGCATACCGGCGCGCAGCGCGGTGCGCCGTGAATCGGCCGCGGACTCGCGCGCTGCGTAATAGCCGGCGACATGCAGGCCGACGACGACGATGATCATGCCGAAGGAATCGCCGGTGAACTGTTGTGTGGCGATGGCGACGCTGAGCGTGAGCCCGGCGATCAAGCCGACGCGCAGCGGTGCTCTGCGGCGATGACCTGCATTTGGGTCTGTTTGCGATGGCCTGTTCGAATTCATAACGCGCGACGATTATCTACTCACAGCGAATGTGCATATCCGTTGCTGAGCGCTTGGGAAGTGTGCACGGCTGTGATCGTGCCTCAGGCAACTACTCAGGCCTGGGCCGATATTTCCCGTGAAATATACCGGCATGAGTCGTTGCTCGCCTGGCTTATTGCAGCAGGTCGTCGATCGCGTCGGCGAGCTGACGCAGCGTGGCGACGTGATGAACAGTAGTGGCGAGCGGCGCGTATTGCAGCATGTCGCTGTCGCCCGTGCCCCACATCGGCGGCGGCTCCGGATTGAACCAGATCACGCGCTTGGCGCGGCCGAGCAGCGTCTGCATGATGTCGGTGCGCGGGTCGTTGTAGTTGTTGCGCGCGTCGCCGACGAAGATCACCGTGGTGCGGTGATCGACTGCGTCCCCGTGCTCGTGCACCAGCGTATCGATAGAAGCGCCGAGGTCCGTGTTGTAGTGGCCGGGCGGCAGCGAGGTGAGCACTTTTTCGACGGCCTGAGCGGGCCGCAGTTCTTTGAAGACCATGCTGACGTCGAGCAGATTGCTGATGAAGGCGAACGAGCGAGCGCGTGCGATTTGATCCTGCAGTTCGTAGACCATGCGCAGCATGAATTCGGCGACGGGGCGCATGGACGTGCTGACGTCGACGATGATGGTGACCTGCGGTTTGAGCGTGCGGCGGCGGAAGCGCAGCTCGAGGGGCACGCCGAGGTAGCGCTGATTGTGGCGCAGCGTGGTGCGCACGTCGAGTATGCGGCGTCCGCCGCGGCGCATGCGCAGCGCCGCCCGCGAGCGGAGGCGCGCCACAAGCAGCCGCACATGTGCGCGCAGCTCATTTGCTTCGCTTTCACTGAGCGAAGAAAGTGGCTGGTCCATCAGGTCGTCGATGCGATCACGGCGGCGTGACTCGTCGGCCTGCTGCAGAAGATTTTGGCCGACGAATTGTTCGACCTGTTTGCGCAGCGACTGCGCATTTTCGCGCACGGTGCTGCGCACTTCGGCGCGCCCTTCCGGCGACATGCCCTGTTCCTTGAGCTGCTTCATCAGGGCTTCGATCGCATCACGCAGCTGCTGCGGCGTCAGGCCCATCTGGCGCTGCATGCGCTCGGCGATCCAGTCGCGAATGCGCGGATCGTTGCGCAGGCCCGGCCGCATGCCGGCGCGGCGTGCCTGCTCGGCCAGTTCGTCGTCGCTGGGGCGTTCGCCGTTCGCGAGCATCTGCATGAGCTGGCGCAATTGTTCGCGCAATTCCTGGAGTGCGCGCTCGAGTTGTTCCTGCTCTTCCTTGCTCAGGTTTTCCGGCTGTTGAAGATCCTGCGGCTCGCCGCCGAAATACTGGGGAAAGTACTGCTCGAACGCAGGGGCGTCGGCATGCTCTTTTACCAGTGTGGCCGACAGAGCTGTCTTGAAGAGGGCACGATTGCTGACGCCGATGGCGTCGATCGCACGCAGCGCGTCGGTGCTCTCAGCCAGGGAGATGCGCACCCCGGCAGCGCGCAGCGCGCCGATGAATTCGAGTACACGCTTTTCCATTGAACATTATATATTTCACATTTCTCATTGCATGCTGCACGTTGGTTTATGGCCTAAGGCGTTACGAATGTGCAATGTGCAATATGAAATGTGAAATCCCTACAGGTTCTTCTTCGCCTTCCGCACGTCAGACTCGTGCTTGAGCACGACCGACAACGTGTCTTTGATGATTCGTTCGTCGAGTACTTCGGCGTTGATGGCGACGAGCGCCTTGGCCCAGTCGACGGTTTCGGCGACGCTCGGGCTTTTCTTCAGGTCAAGGCCGCGCAGCAGCTGCACCATTTCGACGACCTGGCGAGCGATGGCCGGCGCGAGGTCTGGCGCGCGCATCTGTACCACGCGCAGCTCGTTCTCGAAATCTGGGTAATCGACGAACAAATACAGCGCGCGGCGTTTGAGAGCTTCGCTGAGTTCGCGCGTGTTGTTGCTGGTGAGCACGACCATCGGCTGGTGCACGGCTTTGATCGTGCCGAGCTCGGGGATGCTGACCTGAAAGTCACTCAGCACTTCGAGCAGGAAGGCTTCGAACTCAGCGTCGGCACGATCGATTTCGTCGATGAGCAGCAGAGCGGGTGTTTCGTTGGTGAGGGCGCGCAGAAGCGGGCGAGGCAGCAGGAAGCGTTTGCTGAAGAAGACATTTTCCTCGCGACCGACGCGGTCGGCGGCCTCAGCGAGCGTGGCCGCGTCGCCGATGACCTGGCCGAGCTTGTCGCGCAGCAGCTGAGTGTAGAGCATCTGCTTGGAGTATTCCCATTCGTAGAGAGCGCGCGCTTCGTCCAGTCCTTCGTAGCACTGCAGGCGAATCAGTTCGCGGCCGCTGGCTGCAGCCCAGGTTTTGGCCAGTTCGGTCTTGCCGACGCCGGCCGGTCCTTCGGCGAGCACGGGTTTGCCCATGCGCTCGGCCAGATACACGATCGTGGCGATGTCGTCGCTGGCGATGTACTGTTGACGGAGCAGACCTTCTCGGACGTCGTTGATCGAGGTGAACATCCGAGAAGGATACTACGCAGTCGTGAAATTCATCCGTGGCTTGTGGTGGATTTCATCAGAGGATGCGGAGAGAATGGGGGTCGCAGCTACACGCCGCCGAATGCACCTTGCGCCAAATGGCGCGACGTGAGCGTGACCTTCGAAACGAAGGAAACGTACCCGGCTTCTTAGAAGACGGGTACGGTCAACGCTTACTCCATTTCGCGCACGACGACTGGGCCGGGGATGGCCATGCCGATATCGCCTTCATCGAAGATGACGTAGCCGTCCGAGAGGGCGCGCAGCCACTGTGCGGCGAGGCGGGCGCGGGCGGTGGGCATCTGCAGCTCGTAGCCGTTGGCCGTTCGAGCGGCGATGATGTCGACGAGCGGCTTGCGGTTGCGCTTGAGCACGGAGTTGGTCATGCGTTCGCCGACATTGAGCGATGAGACGCTGCCGCGCAGCACGACATTGAGAAACGCTTCGGCCTGCGCGCCGGCGACGAGGATCGTGGCGTGCGGGGCGCGGCTCTTGAGCTTGGCCGAGGCAGCGTGCCAGAAATGCGGATAGCTCGGTTTGCGCACCTTGGCGTCGGTGCCGGCCTTGTGCGCCAGCGCGCCGATTCGTTCGGCGCCAGCGAGCAGCGTATCGAAGTCGACGCGCGCGCGTGGGATGCGCTTTTCGCCGAGGGCGTACGGCTTGGCGGTTTTGAGCACCGAGCAGACGACGGAAGCGATTTCGCGCATGTCGTCTTCGACAAGGCCGCGCTGCGTGACCCAGGCCGTGCCGAAGCGCAGTGCGCTCGGCCGCGCCGCGTCGCGGTCTCCGGGGATCGTGTTGCGGTTGCAGACGATGTCGATCAGGTCGAGGATGCGCGAGGCGACCTCACCCATGAGCGGCTCGTCATCGTGGCGGGCGAGGCTCTTGCAGTCGACGAGCACCATGTGGGTGTTTGTGCCGCCATGCACGACGCGCGCGCCGTTGTCCTTGAACGCCTGAGCCAGCGCGATGGCGTTGGCGCGGATCTGATGCTGCAGCGTTTTGAATTCCGGCGTCTGCGCGATCTTGAACATCGTGGCCATGCCGGCGACCTTGTTCATGTGCGGGCCGCCCTGCATGCCGGGGAACACTGCGCGATCGACCTTCTTGGCAAGTTCCGGATCGGTCGTGATGATGATGGCGCCGCGCGGGCCCATGAGCGTCTTGTGGGTGGTGAAGCTGGTGACGTGCGCGATGCCGACCGGGTTGGGGTAGGCGCCAGCGCTGGCCATGCCTGCGGTGTGGGCGATGTCAGCCAGCAGCAGCGCGCCGACGGAATCGGCGATGGCGCGGAACTTCTGGAAGTCGGGCGCGAACGGATACGACGTGTAGCCGGCGATGATCATCTTCGGCTTCTCGCGCTGCGCCAGCTCCATGATCTCCTCGTAGTCGAGCAGCTCGGTTTCTTCGTTGACGCGATAGTGCACGATGCGCTGGCGGCGGCCGGTCACGTTGACGGGTGAGCCATGCGAGAGGTGGCCGCCGTGCAGAAGGTCGAGCGTCATGACGGTGTCGCCGGGCTGGACAAACGCCTCGTAGATGGCGGTGTTGGCGATGGCGCCGGCGAGCGGCTGCACGTTCAGGTAGAGGTCTTCCGGCTTGAGGTGCGGAGGACAGAACGCTTCTGCGCCGCGGCGCTGCGCGAGCGCCTCGATGACGTTGCAGTATTCGACGCCCTTGTAATAGCGCCGGTCGGCATTGCGGCGGAAGAACGGCATCTGCCGGTCGTAGTCGAGAATTTCCGCTTCCGATTGATTGTGCATGTCGGCGTGCGGATATCCCTCGGCGTAGATATTCTGAAAGACTGAGCCTTCGGCCTCGCGCACCGAGGCGGGGACGTACGACTCGCTGGCGATCATGACCAGCTTGTGGACCTGCCGGGAATGCTCGAGCTCTACGAGCTGTGCCACTTCGGGATCGATGTCGTGCAGATCGCCGCGCAAAAGAAAGTCACTCATGGTGTTTCCTGTCATCGCTTGTTCGTCACAGCAATAAAAAAAGGCCCGAGAAACCTCGCGCCTTAGCCCAGACGAACGGCATGCTGATCGGATTACGCCGCCACGTGGTTGATTCCACACGCTCGCAGGCTGAGAAGCCTCCGGGCGATTTCGTCAGGCAACGGACCGGCTGAATTGTGGAAGAGATTCTACTCGCCTTGAGCTGAGAGAATGGAGAGAGCGAATTTCGATTGCCGTTGCGCGCCTTCGGCACCCGGGGCTTGCGCGCCTTCGGCACCCGGGGCTTGCGCGCCTCCGGCACCCGGGGCTTGCGCGTCTCCGGCGCCCGGGGCTTGCGCGCCTTCGGCGCCCGGGGCTTGCGCGCCTTCGGCACCCGGGGCTTGCGCGCCTCCGGCACCCGGGGCTTGCGCGCCTCCGGCGCTGCGCCCCGGGCTAGGTGAGCGATCGCCCCTTTGGGGCTCAGCGCGGGTGTGCATCGATGGACCGCGCCTCCGGCGCTCATGTTTCGTCGTAATTGCGTCGGCGCGCGCAGCATGATGGCCTTCGCGTTCTTCGCGTGAGGCAAATCTGTTGTCGAAATCTGCCCCTAACACCGGCGTCACCCGGGCCCAGCGCTCCGCCCGGGGCTTGAGCGCCTTCGGCACCCGGGGCTTGCGCGCCTTCGGCGCTGCGCCCCGGGCTAGGTGAGCGATCGCCCCTTTGGGGCTCAGCGCGGGTGTGCATCGATGGACCGCGCCTCCGGCGCTCATGTTTCGTCGTAA
>CAXNFZ010000133.1:0-7700 GCA_964201495.1 Chloroflexota bacterium
ACGAAGTGCGTTACGTCGATGCGTTCGCCATCGAAACCATGTGGGAGGCGATCAAGGTGCTGCGCGTGCGCGGCGCTCCTGCCATCGGCGTCGCTGCAGCATTCGGCATTTACCTCGGCGTTCGCGACAACGCTGGCCGGACATATGCTGATTTTCTAGACGCCGTGCGCACCGCCAAGCGCTATCTCGATTCGTCGCGCCCCACCGCAGTCAACCTGTTCTGGGCTACCGAACGCATGACCCGGCTGGTCGAAGGCATGCCCGACGCGCCAGTCGCCGAGATCAAAACCGCACTGCTGCGCGAAGCACAGACAGTTCTCGCTGAGGACGCGGCCATGTGCCGCGCCATGGGCGAGTTCGGTGCGCAGTTCATCCAGGACGGCGACACGTGGCTGACCCACTGCAATGCAGGAGCACTCGCGACTGCCGGCGTGGGTACCGCCACGGCCGCGTTCTATGTCGCTCATGAGCAGGGGCGCCGCTTCCGCGTCTACGCAGATGAAACCCGCCCGCTTCTGCAGGGCGCACGCCTCACCGCGTGGGAACTGCAGCAGGCCGGCGTGCCCGTCACCGTCATCACCGACAACATGGCGGCCACGGTGATGGCGCAGGGCCGCATCCAGGGCATCATCGTCGGCACCGACCGACTCTGCGCCAATGGCGACTTCGCCAACAAGATCGGCACGCTCGGCGTCGCCGTGCTGGCGAAGGAGTTCGGCGTTCCGCTCTACGTCGCAGCGCCCAGCAGTTCGATCGACTTCTCACTTGCCGACGGGAGCCGCATCCCAATCGAAGAGCGCAATGGCGACGAAGTCGCGAATGGCTTCGGCCGACGCACTGCCCCGATCGGCGTCGATATCTACAACCCCGCCTTCGACGTCACACCGCATCGCTACCTGACGGCGATCATCACCGAACGCGGCGTGGTGCGGCCGCCCTTCGACGTCGGCCTGCGCACGCTGCTTCGATAGCAGGTGCATCCACCGTTTGGGATGAATGCATTTCTCACGCGAAGACGCGAAGAGGCGAAGAGGTCTGATTTCCACTGACGAAGAATCTTTCTGGAGCCATGGCGCAGAAAGCCCCCAAAAAATTTCTCTTCGCATTCTTCGCAGCTTCGCATGAGAAGAATCTGCCCCAAACTGCGGAAGCAACCTGCTGCGCACGCGAGGCACTGCAGAGTGCACTTCAGATAAACCGCTGCACTAAGTTCCTGTCCATAAGTTTTGTCCGGCAGATTCGCCTCCCCCGCAAAGCGGGGGAGGCGAATCTGCCGCTAGAACTTTTGGTGACTCACTTAGCGCGAATTTCGCGCGGCGATGATCTGCGCCATCGTCGCCAGCGCAATCTCCTCCGGCGATCGAGCGCCGATATCCAGCCCGATCGGCGCTGCGATGCGATCGAGTTCGCCAACACCAAACCCCAGCGCACTCATCCGCTCCCGCCGCCGTGCACTCGTGCTGCGACCGCCCAGCGCACCGATGAAAAACGCATCGCTGCGCAGCGCCGCCGCCAGCGCCGGCTCGTCGAATCGTGCGTCATGAGTGAGCGTCACGATCGCAGTCGAACGCGTGATCTTCAGACCAGCCAATGCGTCGATCGGCTGTGCCACAAGCAGCGAGTCGACCGACGGAAAACGTTCCGCCGATGCAAATGCGCTGCGCGGATCAATCACCGTCACACGAAAGCTCATTTGCTCCGCCAATTTCACCAGCGCCTGCGCAATGTGCACTGCACCGACAATGATCAGCTGCGGTGCTGGCAGCTGAACATCCACAAACATCATGCGCGCTTCGTCATCTTCAAATTCAACACGTTCCGACCGACCACCGCGCAGGCTACGACGCGCCAATTCCTCCAACACGCCTTCACGCTCCGGCATGCAGTCGAACCACGCCGATCCATCATCGAAGATCTGCGCTGCCTCGCCCACCACCCCGCTGATGCCGTCGATGACGATCGCCGTAGCCGATGCGCGATCTTCGTCAATTGCCGCCAGACGCGCGCGCAGCGCAGGCTCCTGCAATACACGCACGAACACTTCAATGCTCCCGCCGCACGCCAGTCCAACGACTTCAAACGCCGTCTCATCAGCAACGCCATAACGCAGCAACTTTGGCTGCCCAGTCCGTAGCACCTCCAGTCCTTCCTCAATCACAGCCGCCTCAACGCATCCACCGCTCACCGAGCCGGCGATGCGACCACTCACCGTAGATGCCAGATGCGACCCGACCCCGCGTGGAGCGCTGCCCCACGTTGATGTCACTGTCGCCAAAGCAATCGGCTCCTGCCAGTCCCGGATTTCCTCAAATATTCCACACACCCGGCGAGTATACGAAAGTCACCGCAGGCGCTGTCTTAGAAAGACACCAAGCCGGCAACCTGACGGTTTCCGACAGTCGATGCCGGAAATGCGTCACTGCGCAGATTTCGCCCTACCCTATCGCGCATGCTTGCGAAGATCAAATCCTGCTCGATGATCGGCCTGACCGGCCGAATGGTCGACGTCGAAGTTTCCACCACAACGGGCCAGGCATTTTTCGGCCTGGTCGGCCTGCCCGATGCTGCCGTCAAGGAAAGTGCCGAACGCGTACGCGCCGCACTGAAGAACAGCGGCCTGAGCTATCCATACAACCACATCACCGTGAACCTCGCACCGGCAGATCTGCGCAAGGCTGGGCCGTCCTACGATCTGCCGATCGCCCTCGGCCTGCTGCTCGCGACGCGCCAAATGCCGTCTCATGTGCTGCAGAACACCATGGTCGTCGGCGAACTGGCGCTGGATGGCGAAGTGCGCCACGTGCGCGGCGTGCTGCCGATCGCTGCCTTCGCCCGTCGTCACGGCATTTCCGCTCTGATCGTGCCCGCCTGTGACGCAAAGGAAGCCGCACTCGTTCCTGACATCACGATCGTGCCAGCGTCCAGTCTCAGCGAACTCGTCGAGGACCTGACGGCCGAAACGCTGCGCCCCTACGATCGCTCCACCACTGCCGAATCTGCGCCGGCAGCACATACCTATGCCGGCGTCGATTTCCGAGAAATCAAGGGGCAGGAAACAGCCAAACGCGCGATGGAAATCGCTGCCGCAGGTGGACACAACGCACTGATGGTCGGCTCTCCAGGCGCTGGAAAAACGCTGCTCGCCCGCGCACTGCCGTCGATTCTGCCCCGCATGACCATCGAGGAAGCGCTCGACGTGACGCGCGTGTATTCGGTAGCGGACGCATTGCCGCAAGACGCCCCACTCGTGCAGGCGCGGCCATTCCGTGCTCCGCACCACACGGTATCCCATGCCGGCATGATCGGCGGCGGCAAACAGCCACGCCCCGGTGAAGTCTCGCTTGCCCACCGCGGCGTTCTTTTCCTGGATGAACTTCCAGAATTCGATGCACGCACGCTCGAGGTGCTGCGCCAGCCACTCGAAGACAAGCTCGTGCAAATCTCACGTGTATCTGGTTCACTGACATTTCCAGCCCGGTTTATGCTCATCGCAGCGATGAATCCGTGCAAATGCGGATGGACTGGTGATCCAACGCGTCATTGCTCGTGCTCACCCAGCCAGATTCAGATCTATCAAAAACGTATTTCTGGTCCTTTGCTCGACCGCATCGACATGCATCTGCAGGTTGCGCGGGTGCCATTCGAAAAACTCACCGATCTGCAGCCCGGGGAATCTTCCGAAACCGTGCGCATGCGCGTCCAGGCAGCTCGTGATCGCCAACGTGCGCGCTTCAACACTCTGTTCACAGATGAAAACGCCGCCACCTGCAACGCCGATATGACCGTCGGCGATGTGCGCGTGCACTGCTCGCTCGATGACGCCGGCCGCAGTCTGATGAAGGCTGCCATGACGCAAATGCAAATGTCGGCACGTGGATACCATCGTGTTCTTAAAGTCGCGCGCACCATCGCCGACCTTGCGGGTGAATCATGCGTTGGCACCGCACATCTGGCCGAAGCACTGCAGTACCGGCACCGCATCACGGAAAGCTGACCACGAAGGCAATCGATTTACACACTAAAAACGTAACTACTCAGGCCATCCATTTTACCACCGCGAAACGCGCTATTCCTTCCCCCTTCGGGGGAAGTAATAGCGCGTTTCGCGGGAAACACTGATTTAGGCCTGAGTAGTTACCGAAAAACACATGTGCGCAGATAGCCGCCCCGCGGCATACTCAAGTGCATGTCTCAATTCAGCATTGAAATGTTCGTCATGCCGGCCGCCGATGTCGGACCGGAAGATCCACTGCCACAGATCGAAGCTGCTCGCGATCTGCATGCCGTCGCTGAGCTGCCGGGCATTCCAGACGAAATGCGCCACAACATCGCATACGGACACCTGCCTGGTGTGCTGCCATACACAATCCAGAACGGCTACAACCGCGATCGCAAACCGCGCGCCTTCCGCGCCGTCGTGCTCGAAAACGAGCACCTGCGCGCCACCTTCCTGCCCGAAGTCGGCGGCCGACTCTGGTCACTTTTTCACAAGCCGAGCGGCCGGGAACTGCTCACAGTCAACCCTGTCTTTCAGCCAGCGAACCTGGCGCTGCGCAACGCCTGGTTTTCCGGCGGTGTCGAGTGGAACATCGGCACGATCGGGCACACTCCGACGACCTGCTCACCGCTGTTTGCCGCGCGCGCCGCTCGACCAGACGGCACGCCCGTCCTGCGCATGTGGGAATTCGAGCGCATGCGCGGCGTCTGGTTCCAGATCGACGCCTACCTGCCCGACGGATCCGAAATGCTCCGCGTACACGTGCGCATCGTGAATCCGCATCAGCATGACACGCCGATGTACTGGTGGTCCAACATCGCTGTGCCAGAAGAAGCCGGCAAACGTGTCATCGTTCCAGCAGAATCGGCATATCGTTTCGGCTACACCGGCCGGCTCGATGTCGTGCCCGTGCCAGCCTTCGACGGCACCGACCGCACCTACACAACCATCAGTCGCCGCGCCATCGACTATTTCTTCCACGTCGATGTCGACGCCGGCCGACGCCCATGGATCACCGCGCTGGACCATGCCGGAGCCGGGCTTGTGCAGGTTTCGACACAACGTCTCAAGGGCCGCAAGCTGTTCCTTTGGGGAACGGGCTCCGGCGGTGCACGCTGGCAGGAATTTCTTGCCCCAGGCGGTGCACCCTATCTCGAAATTCAGGCCGGCCTGGCCCGCACGCAGCTCGAGCATGTGCGCATGCCAGCGAACACCACATGGTCGTGGCTCGAAGGCTACGGCCTCATGCAGGCCGACCCGAAAATTGTGCACGGTGCGGACTGGTCCGCTGCCCAGAACACGATCGAATCCAGTCTGCAGAAAACAGCACCACGCACGGCATGGGAGGCGGAACATGCTGATGCATCTGCCTGGCTCGATGCACCTCCACTTGAAATCATTCAACGCGGCAGCGGCTGGGGCGCACTCGAAAACATGCGTCGTGCCGCGTCCGGCGAAGCGAGCCTCGGCAGCACAGGCGCACCATTTTCTGCAGTCTCACTCGATGTGCAGCAACAGCCGTGGGTGCAACTCCTTCACGATCGCGCGTTCCCCTCTGCCAACACGGCGAATCCACCGATTGGTTTCCAGATACAGGAAAACTGGCTCGCACAGCTCGAGGAGGCTGTTGCCGGAGCCGCTCAGGACAATTGGTTCGCATGGCTGCACCTCGGCATCATGCGCAACTACGCCGGCAACACCGACGGCGCGCGTGCCGCATGGAAACGCTCGATCGAGCTTGTCCCGAACGCATGGGCGTACCGCAACCTCGCCGTCATCGATGACGACATTTCCGCCTACCTGACAGCACACCAGCTGTCTCCACACACACGCACGCTCACGATCGAAGCGTGCCGCGCCCTCTGGAAAGCCGGCCGCACCGACGACTGCCTGCAGCTCATCGATGGCCTGCCCGAGGCAGAACGCAGCATCGGCCGCATTCGCCTCTACGAAGGACTCGCCGCACTCGCAGCGGGCCAACTGACGCGGGTGCGCGCTGTGCTCGACACCAACTTCGTCGTCGACGATCTCCGCGAAGGCGACACGCCACTCAGCGATCTATGGTTCGGCTACTACGAGCAGTCCATCGCTCGCGACACGGGCATTCCGATCGATGAAGCACTTCGCGAACGCGTACGTCGTGAGCATCCCCTGCCGCGACATTACGACTTCCGCATGACGGACACGTAAGCACGCCGCAGAAAGCAAAGCTGCCCCACCTTTCGGGCGGGGCAGCAACTCCACGGAGCATTCAGGGGACAGGTGTCTCCGTTGGCGTGGACGTTGGCGTCTCTGTCGGTGTAGACGTCGGCGTCTCTGTCGGCGTCTCTGTTGGCGTGGACGTCGGCGCTTCTGTCGGCGTGGACGTCGGCGTCTCCGTCGGCACATCGGTTGGCACTTCCGTCGGCACGTCGGTTGGCACTTCCGTCGGCGTTTCGAGCGGCTTCGGCGTTGAAGTCTCCGTCGGTGTTTCTGTCGGCGTGTTCGTCGGCACCGGTGTGTGCGTCACCGTCACAGTACGAGTCGGCGTGCGAGTCGCCGTCGCCGTCGCCGTGTTCGTCGGCACCGGTGTGCGCGTCGCCGTCACAGTACGAGTCGGCGTGCGAGTCGCCGTCGCCGTGCGGGTCGGCGGCAGCGGCACAAACTCGGCAAGCAGCAACAGGCGCCCACCCGACTGCACGCTGCGGTTCGGTCGCGGCGTCGCCGTCGCCTTCGTTCGCTGCTGCGCCGCACGCTGGCTCCAAAAGTCCGCCACTTCGATGTAGTAGGTCTGCCCTGCGACGACCAGCACCTCTGCACGCGAACTCAAACTGCCTCCGGCATCATCATTGCATGCAAGACGCGTGAGCACGCCACGATTTCCCTGGAAGACCGCGAGCACTGTGTCGTAGTCACTGCCGGTCGTGCCCAGCACTAGTCTGCCCGTCGCTGACGCAGTGTAGCGGAACCACACTGTCGCTGCCCCCGTTGCATCCGTGCACAGCGCCGGATCGTCCGTCGAACTTGTCGCAAACGCCGTGTCGATGTTCGCCATGAACGGCAGCGGTGCGACAACCATCGGCTGCGCAAAGTCGTCCGACGTAAGAGGCGCAAGCGTCGGCGTCGGGATCGGAGTTCGTGTGGGCGTACGCGTAATCACACGCGTCGCCGTGCGCGTGACGGCACGCGTCGCCGTGCGCGTGACGGTACGCGTCGCGATAGCCGTCCTCGTAGCTGCACGCGTGACGGTCCGCGTAGCAGTGCGTGTAGGCGCACGCGTCGGCGTTGCCGTCGGCGCGATCACATCTTCGAACGTCAGTTGCAGCTGACCACCGAGTCTCACACCCACCGATCCAGCGCGCCGTTTGGTCGATACAAGCGAAGACGGCATCCGATTCGCATCCAACGCGAAGTCCGCCACCTCCACCAGATAGCTCTGACCGCCGGCAACGCGCAGCGAAAGCCGTGACTGCAGAGTGTTCGACGCATCGTCGTTGCAGCCGATCAGTGTTAGCGCATTGTTCTCCTGCGTGAAGACTGCAAGCACCGTGTCGTAGCTGCTGCCCGCAGTGTGCAAGACCAGTGACCCAGTCATCGGTGCGGTGAAGCGATACCAGACGGTCGAACTGCCGCGGTAGCCCGTGCAGAGAATCGGATCCGTTGCCGCCAGAGTCGAGCCCAGCGTCGTAGTGACGATTACAGCAGGCAGCGCAGGCACGAGCTG
>CAXNFZ010000134.1:0-7606 GCA_964201495.1 Chloroflexota bacterium
GAATCGGCCGCCAGAACTTTTGGCGACTCACTTAGAGGAAACGTTGGCCACTCCCTGCGTCGTCGGACTCGTCTCGTAATCCAACTGAAACAGGGCATCATCGTAAATCGCCAGCGTCGTTGAAATCGGGCCGACGCTGGAAAGCGTCGACGCGAAAATCAACGACGCAGCCGCAACAGAGCGCGTGATGGCTTTCATCGCCATCCTCCCTGGTCCAGGGCGGACCGCGGCCGCTCGAGGCGACGACACAGCAGCGGCCGGTACAAATTGAGGCAATCGAGGCTGCGCGAGTCGGGGCTGAGCGCCGAATGCACGTGCAGAATACGAGTTGCAAGGCCGCTGAAAATCCCCTGCACGGCTGTGTGGAACATCGGCTCGGAAGTGCCGGTGCAACAAAATTAGTCGAATCAATCCTGCAACTCTGCACGAAGTACGACGGGATCCGGCTGCGTCCGAGTTCAAATGCGCTGCATTGGTTTCCGAGTGAAGTCCTGAGTGCGCATGAGGCGGCTTGTTCGAGTGTGAAATTTCAAGCGAGGATTTCGAGCGACAAGCGATTCAGGCCCTACCGTACCGCCGCACGCAGCATTTCCATGAACCCCTCTCGATCGGCAACAGTCGCCGCCGCAACGCTGCGCGGGCGCGCGGTCATGCCGAGGTGATCGAGGATCGTCTGCCCGCGGCCGATGCCTTCACTCGCATCGACGAGCACGGCGCACTGGATCGACTCCCTGATCAGGCTCGGCTCGATCGCCGCAGCCATGGCGATCGGGTCCGGCAGATCAAAGCCGGCGAGCTGCGTCTCGGTGAGCGCGAACGCGTTCACCGCACCCTGAATGTCCATGCAGAACTGCGCAAGCGGCGTGCCGATCGCGCGGAACGCATCGGCGTCGGCCGGTGTAATTACGGCGTACTTGCGCGAAATATCCCAGCCGACCATCGTGATCGGCATGCCCGATTCGAAGACGATCTTTGCCGCCTCAGGATCGGCCCACGCGTTGTATTCGGCGATCGGCGTGACGTTGCCATGGCCGTCGCTCGCACCGCCCATGATCACGCAGCGGCCGACCTTGTTCACGAATTCCGGGTCGCGCAGAATCGCCATCGCCACGTTCGTCAATGGCCCGAGCGCGACGAGCGTGATCTCGCCCGGCGCAGCGTCGATCGAACGCACCAGCACATCGACGGCGTGTTCGGCCCGCGGTGCGCGACCGGTGAGCGACAGCCCAATGTCACCCATGCCGTCGATGCCGTGCACGTTCTGCGCCGTCTCGAGCGAGCGCAGCAGCGGCGCGTGGCGGCCGGCATATACCGGCACGTTCGCTTCGCACAGTTCCACCGTATAAAGCGCATTCTGCACAGCCTGCGTCAGCGGCACGTTCCCAGCGACGACCGTAATCGCCTCGACTCTGACGGCAGGATTGCGCAGCGCCAGCACCAGGGCTACGGCGTCGTCGGATGCAGTGTCGGTGTCGATGATCATTTTGAACATGGCGCTCGCATTGTCCCTGATGTGATCCATTTCTACCTTCTTCGCGTTCTTTGCGGCTTCGCGTGAGAATAGCATTCTGCCCGACAGCGAATACAACGTCGCGCAATCTACGCTGATTTCCTATACTCTCCGCATGGCATCACGCACACCCACAACCCGCCCCGTCGTCCACCTCGTCTGTCAGGCGCACATCGACCCGGTCTGGATGTGGCCGTGGCAGGAAGGCGCACGCGAAGCAGTCTCGACCTTCCACACCGCCGCCAACCTGATCGACGAATTCCCCGGCTTCGTGTTCAACCACAACGAAAGCCTGCTCTACGAATGGGTCGAAGAAAACGACCCGCGCCTGTTCGCGCGCATCAAACGCCTGGTGAAGGCCGGGCGCTGGAACATCACCGGCGGCTGGTACCTGCAGCCCGACTGCAACATGCCCGCCGGCGAAACCATCGTGCGGCTGGTGCTCGAAGGCCGGCGCTACTTCAAGCGCAAGTTCAACGCCGAGCCGACCGTCGCCTACAACTTCGACTCATTCGGCCACCCGGCCAGCTTCCCGCAAATCCTGAAGCAGGCCGGCTTCGGGCTGTACATTCACTGCCGCCCGCCGGCGCATCTGCTGAACCTGCCGGCGCCACTGTATCGCTGGCAGGGCCACGACGGCACGCAGATCATGGCCATTCGCCCGGACACCGGTTGGTACTGCACCGGGCCGGAGGGCGTCATCGGCACGCAGACGCCGCACCAGCAGGCGCTCAACGGCATCGCCGCCGCGCGCGCCACCGGCAAAGACCAGCTCGTCATGTGGGGCCTCGGCGACCACGGCGGCGGCCCGACGCGCGAGGACCTGCTCGCACTCGGCGCGCTGATTCAGGCGACGAGCGACGTCGATGTGAAGCACAGCACGCACGAGGCATTTCTGGCGCGCATCGAGAAGCAGGTCAAGCCGCGCGAAGTGCCGGTGCACGCCGACGAACTGCAGCGCGCGTTCGCCGGCTGCTACACGTCGGTATCGGCGGTCAAGCGCGGCATGCGCCGCAGCGAGGCGCTGCTCGATTCAGCCGAACGCTGGGCCGCAATTGCGTGGTGGCGCTGCGGCCTGCCCTACCCGGCAGCAGAACTGAACAAGGCGTGGAAGGCGGTGCTCTTCAACACGTTCCACGATACGCTCGCAGGCTCGTACATCGAGACCGCGCACGCCGGCGTGATGGACGGCTTCGGCTACGCCGGCCACATCGCCGCAAACGTTTCGTTCAAAGCGCAGAACGCGCTGCTGCCGACCACGCCCCCGCAGCCCGGCAGCGTGCCGTTCTACGTGTTCAACCCGCACCCGTTTCCAGTGAAGATGCCGGTCAGCCGGCACATCATGTTCGACTACCGGCCGCTGCCGCAGATCCCGGAGTTCGGCTTGTTCGATGAAAGCGGCGCTGCGGTGCCGTGCCAGATCGGCGGCGGGACGTATCAGCAGTCTTCGGGAAGCTGGCAGCCGCACGTGCACTTCATGGCCGAAGTGCCGGCCCTGTCGGTGCGGCGCTACGAAGTGCGCGTCGGCGCGTCACCGGCGCAATCGCACCAGCCGTTTTCCGCAACGGAAACTACCGACGGCATCGTGGTCGAGAACACCTGGCTGCGCGCGACATTCGCGCGCGCAAGTGCGTCGCTCGTCTCGCTCGTCGACCGCGCGACCGGCCGCGAAATGCTGCGCGGGCCGCTGCGCATGACGGCGATGCGCGACACCGGCGACGCGTGGGGCGGCGAATCGAACGTCGACTACAACACGCCGCTCGGCGCATTCGAAGCGCTGACGCCTGAAGAAGTCGGCGCGCGCTGGGCGGGCGAAGACGCCGCCGTCGGTGAAGCGCTGCGCATCCTGCCGTCGGCGGATCACCCGGCGCTGCAGGGCCGCGCAAGCGAGCTGCGCAACAGCGTGTCGTGCACCGTCGAAGGATTGACCGGCTGGCGGCACTCGCTGGCGTCCGTGCAAGTGACGCTCTACGCCGACGCGCCGCACGTCGACGTGCGCACGCGCCTGCACCTGAACGACCGCCGCAAAATGATCAAGCTGCAGTTCCCGTTCGACCTGCCGGACCCGGACGTGACCTGCGAAGTGCCGTACGGCATCGCGCGCCGCGCCGCCGACGGCAGCGAACACGCCGGCAACCGCTGGGTGCGCATCGCCTCCGGCGACATCGCGGCCGGCGTGGCGAACGACGGCCAGTACGGCTTCGCAGTGACGAGCGACGGCGTCTTCGGCGCCAGCATCGCGCGCGGCGCCGTGCACACGCGCTGGGGCGACCAGACCATCGAGCCGAACGAGCGCCACACGTTCATCGACCAGGGACAGGTCGACACTGCGTTTCGCATCATCGTCGGTGCGCCGGACGACGTAGCAGCGCGCGTGATCCCGGCGACGCTCGAGCTGAATCAGCCGCTCGACGCGTTCGCCGTGTTCTACCCGCCCATGCCGCGCCAGAGCGGCGCCGACGCCGCGCGGCCGTTCGTGCGCATCGAACCGCCCACCGTGCAGCTCGGCGCTCTCAAGAAGGCCGAGGACGAAGACGCACTCGTGCTGCGACTCGTCGAGTCGGCCGGCCGGGCGACGAAGACGACGCTGCACGTCGACGGCATGAAACGTGCCAAGACCATCACGCTGCGCGCGCACGAGATTCGCACGCTGCGCGTGACGCGCGACGGCGCAAACGTGATCGTCACCGACGCGGCGTTGGGGGTGTAGGGAGACGCGAGCGGCGGATGCACCCGCGGCAAAGACGCTGTTCCTTCCCCCTACCCCATCGCCTTCATCAGCGCGTCGCGCGCGTCCGAATAAAACTGCACATCGATTTTCGTCGCCATCTCGTCGGACAGGTCCACGAGCTGGCGACGACACGCGACCGGCATCAGCAGCGCCGCCGCGCCGCGCTCGACCGCCATCTCCGCCAGCACGACCGGGTTGTGCACCGGCTCGATCGCCCCGCCCAGGCTGACCTCGCCCACGATCACCAGCCCGCCGCGCACGCTGCGATTCAGCAGCGCCGTGCTCAGCGCCAGCAGCGCCGCCACGCCGATCTTGCCGCCCGTCTTCGCCGCGTCGAACGCGCGCAGCTGCACGTTGAACTCGTGCTGGCGCGGGTCTTTGTCGCCGACGAACTGCGCCGCCCGCGCGTACAAATTCTGCTCGGCCGCGCGCAGGCTCTCGCGGAACGCCACCGGCGCCGGCGTGTTCAGCAGCTTCACGCCGCTGCCCGGCCCGACGTTGGCCTCGATGCGATACAGCCCCGGCCCGTCCTCCGCACCACCCGGCGCGATCGTCCACACCTGCCCGGGCTCGAGCGGATCGGCGCCGACGCCGTTGCTGCTCTGGAGCTCCGGCGTGGCGACGAACTTCTCCACGCCGTCGTCGCCCAGCACGTAGCTGAAATGCGTGTTGCGAAATTCGACGGCGCCGATGCGCTTCTGCTGCTCCTTCACGCGCCGCCGCGCCTCGAGCGCGATGCGCACCGCCCACTCGACGTCCTCGTCGGGGATGGGCAGGCCGGCGCCCGGGTGCAGCAGCTTGAGCAGCGCGCTGACTGTCTTGTTCACCGCGTTCGTGTCGCGGCCGGACAGCGCGCCGCCGTAGTGCAGCCGCCCCTGCAGCTGCGACAGCCGGCTCTGCAGCCGCAGCGCGCGCCAGCATTCCGACAGCACGTCGCTCACCAGCCCGAAGTGATTCGTGAAATGGCGCTTGTCGAGCTTGGGCACGTCCCAGCCCGGCAGATACGCGTGCACGCGGTCCATGAACGCGGTGTCGTTGCGCATCTCCGGCGGCAGCGGCCCGAACAGATGCCCGACCTTCTGCTGCTGCACCACGTCGACGTCGAAGTTGCCCACCAGCACGATCGAGCCGTCGGCGCGGATGCTCTCTTTGCCGCGCGAGAACTCGCCGCTCTCCATGTAGCCCTTCATGATGTTCACGCCGTCCTTCTGGTCGAACGACACGCCGGACACTTCGTCGAAGCACACCACGTCGTAGGTGCACACCAGGCCGCGCTGCCCGCTCGCCATATTCACGAACATGCGCGCCACGGTGGCCTTGCCGCCGGAAATCAGATGCGCGTACGGCGACACCTGCTGAAACAGATGGCTCTTGCCCGTCCCGCGCGGGCCGAGCTCGACGAGGTTGTAGTTGCGCTCGACGAACGGCGCCATGCGCAGCAGCAGCGCGTTGCGCTCGCGCTCGGTCATGTCGGTCGGCTCCATGCCGATGGAACGCAGCAGGAAGATTTTCCATTCCTCGGTACTAAATTGCGCGCGCGCCTGCACGAGCGCGTCGAGCACGTGGACATTCGAAAGCTGAATCTCGCGCAGCGACTCGACGCCGCACGGCCGCCCGGATTTTTCCTGCGCAATCGACGCGTCGTACTTCAGCGTCAGTTCGGCGTAGAAGCCGCCGGTCAGCATGCGCTCGTGCCCCTTCACCAGCTCCGGCGAAATGCGCACGTCGGACAGCGCCAGGCTCGGCAGCGTGGCTACGTACGAATCGGTGCGCGCATCCAGCCGCGCCGAAATCACATCGATGATGCGCACTTCGCCCTGCTCGCGCGCGCGCGCCTTGAACAGCTCTTCTTCACCGGCGCGCACCGTGCGCGATCGCAGCTGGCGCTCGACGATCGCCAGCCCTTCTTCGATCTCGTCCTGCTCGGTGCTGGCGCAGTACCGCCCGAGCAAAAATTCGACGACGTAGGTCGGCACCGGAAACTGCCCGCGAAATGTGCGCACGAGGTCCTTGCGCACGAGAAAGCCCGAGAGGGCGGAGACGGCAATGTTGTCGATGGAATCCATATGCGTGTTTTTTGGTAACTACTCAGGCCTAAATCAGTATTTCCCGCGAAACGCGCTATTCCTTCCCCCGAAGGGGGAAGGAATAGCGCGTTTCGCGTTGGAAAAATGGATGGCCTGAGTAGTTACGAAATCTGAAATCTAAAAATATTCTCCCCCTCCCACCTTCGTCTCTCCCTGCGCCGCCACGTCGCCGGCCGCGTCGAGCACGACGACCCATGCGGCGTCGCCGAGCGCGCGGTCGTCTTCGACCACGACCGACGCCTTGCCCCCGGCGTCGAACGGCTTGCGCGCCAGCACCAGGCTGCTCGCGGCGTCCGCCGGCGCGCGCCGCACGTCGAGCTGCAGGCCGCCGGAATCGCCTTCGATCCCTTCGACGACGACGGTGCAGCGCAGCTGCCGCCACACCACGTCGCCGATCTGCACCAGCGCCAGCTGACGCGCGCCGGTGCGCGTCACGACGAGCTCGGGGATCACGCACTCCTGCGCGCTCAGCCCGCCGTGCGCGTATTCCTGGCCGGGCAGAAACGCCGCCGCCCCGTCCGGCAGCAGGAACTGCACCGCCGGGTTCCAATACCAGCCGTACGCCCGCGCGCTCACCGCCGCGCCGTCCTTCGCCGCGGCGCAGCGCCCCCACTTGTGCACCATCGCCGCACCCGGCAGCTCCTGCCGGCGCAGGCCGCCCGGCAGCCACAGCCAGCCGTGATCGGTCACCACGCGCACGCTGCGCCAGCCGGCCGCCAGCAGCGTGCTGATTTTCTCCGCAACGTCGTCGACGATCTGCCCGACCGCCCCGGCCAGCTTCGCGCCGAATGCGTGGCCGGCCGCGTCGACGTCGCCGACCTCGATCCACGCCCGGCCGCGCACCTCGCCGGCGCGCGGATCATCGAGCAGCTGCCAGCCGGCTTCGCGCAGCAGCCGATGCAGGTGGTAGCTGCCGTTCAACGGCCGGCCGGTGTCGGCCGCGCACGGCTCGAAGTCGTCGCAGTCGTCGGCGCCGACGATCTCGCCGCTCACCGGCGACGCCGCCGGCTTGCCGGTCGCCGTCACGCTCGGCAGCGCCGCCCAGCGCGCGTGCGTTTCCACGGCGCAGCCGCGCGCCTGCAGCGCGTCGGCCAGCCGCCGGCCGATGTCCAGCCGCAGCCCGTCGACGAACAGCACGCACGCGCCGGGCGGAAGTTCTGGCAAAACATCGCCCAATCGGCGCGGATACGACGACTGCGCCGCCAGCGCCTGCAGTCGGCGCGCGCCGTCGTCGAGCCAGGGTTCGTAGAGCGCGCGCACCGCGGCGGCCACGGCGGC